>DASSYL010000172.1:0-5190 GCA_035703315.1 Candidatus Acidiferrum sp.
CACAACTCAAGGAGAACGAAAATCAATGAGAAGCAAGCAGTCTCTCAAATCGCTGTTTTTGCTGGCACTGATTTTTCTTTTTGCTGGCAATGCGGCAAAAGCACAGAGCATCGTACCTGGCGCGGTTAGCGGCACGGTGACCGACGCGAGCGGGGCCATCATCACCGACGCGAAAGTAACGCTCAGCAACGAATCCACGCAGGAAATGCACTCGCTTTCCACCAACCAATCTGGTGTGTACCAATTCCCTTTGCTCCAGCCGGGCCGCTATTCCCTTTCGGTTGAAAAAGAAGGATTCCGCCGAATCAACCAGAAAACTGAAGTACTGCTTGGCCAAACGGCGACGGTCAATGTTCGCCTCGAAGTCGGTGAAACCTCTCAAACCGTCGAAATCAACGAAAGTGTGCCGTTGTTGCAGACTGAAGATGGCAACATTACTTCCAACGTGGATTTGCGAACGTTGCAGAATATTCCCAATCCTGGCGGCGACCTCAGCTACATCGCGCAGCTTTCTCCCGGCGTGACCATGAACACGTCGAACGGCGGCGGTTACGGTAACTTTACAGCCTTCGGTCTGCCCGCTACCGCGAACCTCTTCACTATCAACGGCAACGACTACAACGACCCGTTCCTCAATTTGAACAACTCTGGCGCTAGCAACCTGCTTCTCGGCTCCAATGAAGTGCAGGAAGTCGCCGTAGTCAGCAATGGCTACACCGGCCAATACGGTCGTCAGGCTGGCGCTCAAGTCGACTACACTACCAAGTCCGGCGGCAACTCGTTCCATGGCAACGCGGTTTACTACTGGAACGGCAGCGCCCTCAACGCCAATGATTTTTTCCTGAACCAAGGGGGCCAAGCGCGGCCCTTTGAAAACAACAACCAGTGGGCGGCTTCACTCGGCGGGCCCATCAAGAAAGACAAAGCCTTCTTCTTCATCAATACGGAAGGGCTGCGTTATACCTTCGGCTCCAGCAGCGAGGTCTTTGTGCCCTCCCAGGCTTTTCAGAGCTACGTTCTTGGCACGAGCCTGCCCGCCAACAATGCGGCCTCGATTCCGTTCTATCAGCAACTATTCGGGCTCTATAACAACGCTCCCGGTGTAGCCAACGCACAGCCCGTGGCGAATTCGTGCGGTCCGGACCTCGGCTCCACGGTTGCCGGCGGTAACTGCCTTGCTTCCTACCGCGTTTCTGTTCCCAACGGCAACCGCGAATGGCTCCTCAGCGGCCGAGTCGACTACAACTTCTCCCAGAACGATAAGCTCTTCGGGCGCGTCAAATTCGATCGCGGCAATCAGCCTACGTATACCGATCCCATCAATCCTGTCTTTAACGTTGAGAGCAACCAGCCGCAAAATGAAGGCCAGTTGAACTACACGCACGTTTTCAATCCGCGCATCGTCAACAACTTCATTGGGTCAGTCCTCTATTACTCGGCGCTCTTTCAGAGCCCCAATCTCGACTCGGCGCTCTCCTCGTTTCCCTATCTTCTAAACGTTTTTGACACCAACCTCACGCCACTCGGTTCCGGCTCAGGTTCTTTTCCGACCTTCGCGATTTTCCCGCAAGGGCGCAACGTTACCCAGTGGCAGCTCGTGGATGACCTCTCCATCGAACGCGGCCGCCACACATTCAAGCTTGGCGCAAACTTCCGCCGCGATGACGTAAGTGACTTCACGGCCAGCGAAGGCAGCTACGCCGCCATCAACACCAGCATGCTGGATTTCGCCAACGGCCTTGCCGACGGCGTCTCGCAGAACTTCGCAATCCGCAACTCTCAACCGCTGGCCTTTTACAGCTTCGGTGTCTATTTCCAGGACGAATTCCGCGTGAACTCCAAGTTCAAGCTGACCCTTGCCCTGCGCGCCGACCGCAACTCCGGCGGTACCTGCTCCTCGGATTGCGTTGCTCGCGCAAGCACTCCCTTCTCTGACCTGAATCACGATCCAACTGTGCCGTACAACCAGATGATCACCACTGGCACGAACCAGATCCTTCCCGCCGTCGAACGCGTCGTATTTGAACCGCGTGTTGGCTTCGCCTGGAGCCCGCATGGCGACAAGACTGTCATCCGCGGTGGCATCGGCCTCTTCTCCGATCTCTATCCCGGTACGATCTTGAATCAGTTCACGACAAACTTCCCGGAAGTTACTCGCTTCTCATTGTCCAATGCCGGCGCCATTGATTTTGCCTCGAACCCAGCCAGTGCGGCTGCAGTCATCGCGCAATGCAACACGGCGTTTCAAAGCACGTTCAACGGCGGCGGCACGGTTAACAATTTCTTGAACGCCGCTCCTGCGGGCTGCGCCACTCCTGACCTGAACGACGTGGTCGGCCGACTGCAGAACCCAAAGTACCTGGAATGGAATCTGCAAGTTCAGCACACTCTCGGACAGCGAACCGTCGTTTCCGTCAACTATGTGGGCAATCACGGCTACGACGAACTGCTTGAAAATCCATACCTCAACAGCTTTGGCTTCGGCGGGTTGCCATCGTCACCGGTTGACACCCGTGTTCAGAACGTCTTGACCCTGACCAACAACGGCGTCTCCAACTATAACGGGCTGACCGCCGCCGTGCAGGAACAGTTCACGCACGGCTTTTCCGGATCCTTCAGCTACACGTTCAGCCACACGCTGGACAACGTGTCAAACGGAGGCATTCTGCCGTTCAGCTTCAATAACAGCCTGCTCAATCAGATCAGCCCGTTCAGCGCCACCGCGTTGAACTACAGCAACTCTGACTACGACGTTCGTCACAGCTTGAACGCCAGTTATGTCTGGGATCTTCCCGTGAAGTTTCAGAACCGGGCGCTCAACGCAGTCGCAGGCGGCTGGACCGTTTCCGGAACCTTCTTCTACCGCAGTGGCCTGCCCTTCAGCGTGACCGATGGCACGACCATGGGAAATCTCGCTAATGGCGGTACCAACCTTTTGAACGTCACGGTGCTCGGCCAGCCCGTCACGACGGTGCCGCTCAGCTGTGGCGCCGCAGCAGTGGATGCGGCGTGCCTCACAGCGTCACAGTTCGCCTCGTCGCCCACTACCTTCGGCACCATTCCGCGCAATTCGTTCCGCGGCCCGGGCTACTTCAACACCGACCTCGGCTTGAAGAAAACCTTCCGGTTGTCGGAACGCTTTGGCTTCACGCTCGGTGCCAACGCCTATAACATTCTCAACCACCCGAACTTCGCCAACCCCGTCTCCGACCTCAGCAGCACCTCGTTCGGGACCATCCTCAACACCGTGCAACCGCCGACATCGCCTTACGGCGCATTTGCCGCGGCCGCTACCGATGCTCGAATCGTGCAAGTGATGGGCAAAATCACCTTCTAACCGAATCGAAAATCCGCTTCACTCGACCGGGGCGGCCGCAAGGCCGCCCTTTTTCTTTCGCTCCAGAGTTCGCCTTCCACGGCAGGTAACGCCGGCATCCTTGCCGCCGCTTTGCTCTGGACATGCATGCGTCTCGTCGCTTTTTCCGATTTCATGGGATCATGCTCTCTTGCGAGGCCGTGCCTTGAAACGAGGAAACTTCGCCGAGGAACTCAAACGTCGCTTTGCAGCATCTCTGCAATCCGCCGCTTGGTTCCATCCCGGACTAAGGCTTGCCGCAGCCGTTTCCGGCGGCGCCGATTCCGTCGCGCTGCTGACACTCCTCGCGGAAACACGCTCCCGGCTAGGCTTCGTGCTCAGTGCCGTCCACTTCAATCACCAGCTGCGCGGCAAGGCTTCCGACGCTGACGAAAAGTTCGTCGCTGCACTTGCCGAAAAATTCGGAGTGACTTTGCACATCGGCCGCGCGGACGTCGCTCGCAAGGCACGCAACGAAAAATCAAATCTGGAAGATGCAGCGCGACGCGCGCGCTACGCATTTTTTGAAAAGCTTGCCGGGCAGGGCCGGTTCGACGCCGTCGCCACCGCGCACACCATGGACGACCAGGCCGAAACCGTGCTGGCCCACATTTTGCGCGGAACCGGGATTGGCGGTCTGGCAGGCATCCATCCGAGCGCCGCTTCGGTCCGCAGACCGCTCCTCGATTTTCGCCGCGAGGATTTGCGCAAGTATCTGCGCGCAAAAAAACAGCCGTGGCGCGAGGACGCCACCAACCGCGATACCAACCGCTCCCGGGCTCGCATGCGCAAAAAACTTCTGCCACTTCTTGTCAAAGACTTCAATCCCGCCGCCGTCGAACATCTTGCCGGTCTGGCGCAGCGTGCGCGCGAGCAGGCACTTTTCATGGATCAGCTTGCCGCGCAGCTTTTCGATCGGCTCGCCGCCCGCGACCGTTCGGCGGTGCGCGTTAGAATCACAAGCCTTCTGGATCCGCTTGGACTGGGCAACGCGGAAGCCGCTGCTTCGCTGCGTAAGGTCCTGCTCGAAAAAATTGTGGCGCAAATCAAGACCGGAAGCGGTCAGATTTCCGCCGTCCACCTGGCAGCCGTCGTTCGGTTGGCGCAGCGCGGCGAACCGGGCAAGCGTCTGCAACTTCCCGGTAGAGTGGACGCGCTGCGCGAAACGGAAGCGCTCGTCTTCCGCGCTCGCTCTTGATGCGAAAAAGTTCGGTTCTGCGCGGGTAGTGACCTTTAGGGACAGCTCGCCGATTCCTCTTCTCCGCGATTGACTGGCATTCTCACAGGCGAGACACTATTTAGGAGGAAGGTAAGCAGCCTCAAGAGTGTGCACCAGGGCAGCGTTTTTCCCGCGAACGCAAGCGGAAGCGGGTTTTCAGGGTTGACGAACTTGAGCGCTAAACAGCCTTCTTTTTTTTCCGAAGCTCGCATCGCTGCGCGCGTTGTTGCGATGGGTAAGCAGATTGCTCGTGCCTACAAAGGACGCCGGTTGGACGTGGTGGTCACAATGGACCGCGGCTTTGTTTTCGCCGCCGATCTCGTCCGGCAGATTTCTTCGCCCTTGGTTTGCCACTTTGTGCGCGAGCAAGTCAGCGACGTGCAGCAGGGCAAGCATGCGCGGCGCGAAGTTTTTTTCAGCGGTGCGCGTCCTGAATTGAAGGGCCGCGATGTCTTGCTGGTAGATGCAGTTTTGGACAGCGGCGTCACGCAGGAGTTTTTGCTGCGGCGCCTGGCGGAAGGCCAGCCGCGTTCGTTGCGACTGGCGGTTCTGCTGGACAAGCCGGAGCGCCGGCGCGTGGACCTGGAGGCCGATTACTTTGGCTTCCAGACCGCAT
>DASSYL010000395.1:0-3242 GCA_035703315.1 Candidatus Acidiferrum sp.
GCCCGCCTTTGTGGATCGTGGAATGTCCCGCGCCTTCCGGCTGCATTTCGCAGCAGGAAACCGGCTATGCCCAGCTTCTTTACGGGCGTGAAATGTCGCGTTCCGCGGAAATGATTTCGCAGGATTCCGTGCTGGTGGACCCAGCGCTATCCTCCGCTTCGTTTGAAACGTCCGCAGGTCCCGCACTCGCCGCGGGCTGGCTGGGCTACGGACAGAATCCCGGCTTCTATGAACAGCAGCCGCCCATGTCCGCGCTGCCCGCTTTTGCCACGGCTCTCGCTCGCGAATCCACGGCTGGCCCGGCTGTTCGCTCAGAAATCATTGGCCGCGCCCTCGCTGTGGTTGCGCAGCAAAGCGATGCTGGGTCGAAAGCGAATCCCGCCGTCACCCGGGCCAAAAGCCTGTTGCTTTTCTACGCCCTGCGCGATCGCGTGGGTCCGGATACTTTTCAAAAAGGATTGCGGCATATGCTCTATGCCCGCCGCCGGCGTGGCTTCGACCTCACCGACTTGATTTCCGCCCTCGAACAGGAATCCGATCAAACGCTCGGTCCATTCGTGCGCCAATGGATCAAACGTCCGGGCGTGCCCGATGAATTTCGCGCGCTTCATCCGCAATCCGCGTCACAGCAGCAAACTTCCTTACAGGAGACGACTCGATGAAAGACGTAGTGCTAACTGAAAAAGGTGCAAAACCCATCGGGCCTTATTCCCAGGCGATTAAGTCTGCCGGATTTCTATTTGCCTCGGGCCAGGTCGCGCTCGATCCGAGCACCAATGAATTTCTCTCCGGCGACATCCGCCAGCAAACAGAACGCGTTCTAGAAAATATCAAAGCCATACTCGAAGCCGGCGGCGTCAACTTGCATCATGTCGTAAAAACCACGGTTTTCCTGAAAGACATGAATGACTTCGCGGCCATGAATGAAGTCTACGGCCAGTATTTTTCCTCGGCACCGCCAGCGCGTTCCACAGTGCAGGTGGCCCGCCTTCCCAAAGAGGCCCTGGTAGAAATCGAAGTCATCGCCTCGCTCTAGTCTAGCGGCGGCCGCATCGGAATAAGTCGCAGCGATTCGATAGGAATCATGGCGGCTCGAACTTGTACGCCTGCACTCCGGTGCTGCCTGACACGGACACCTTTGATCAGCGCAGCCTGGATGGATAAACGCAGGCGCAAATCTACGGCGGGTTTTACTTTGAGCTTTTAACTTTAAACCTTGAACTTACGGCCTGTCCGGACTTTGCAGCGCTTCATACAGCGCCACGCCCGTGGCCACACCGGTGATAATGATGGCGATGAGCAGGAAGCGGCTGCGGCCTGCGCGCAGTGGCGGCCGGCCACCCCGCTGGCCCGCGCCTTGCGGCCCTTGCGTCGCCGAGGCTTCTGCCGCGTAGTATGAATCCGGATCAAGAATCACGCGATACGACGTGCCCTCGGGCACAAACTGCGTCTCGTCCTCGACGGTGATCGCCAGCGCGCCACGATTGCAGCGCACGCGCAATTCCTTGTCATTTACATATGTGATTTGCCCAACCGTGGGTTCGTCGGTCTTTGCGCGGATGTCCGCCTTCGACGCGTGTAGCACAAATGCTTTGGCGTTGGCCGTCGAAAAAATCACGGTGCCGCTCATCAGTCTCGCGGCCGGCGTTGTCCCTTGCAATTGCGCAACGTCTACGGCGCTTGCTCCGGACAACATTAAACGCGCTGCTCCAGCGCGCACTTGAATGCTTCCTAATTTTTCTGTGCTAAGGTGGTCTCCAACAAAAACGGTGGAGCCGACTGAAGCCGGCGCGGCGCCAATACGCGCGCCTGACGCTGATGTCACCGTGCCAACGGCGGGGGCGGGCGCGCCAGTGGTCGGCAACACGAAAAGCGACAGAGACACCACAACAGCGATCACTGCTTGTGGGCGAAACATCACCGCCTCCGTGAGAGGGCCACAACCAGAATACCCACGCCTTCTGCTACCGTCAATCGCATTTCGTTCGAATCGGTTCCTGAAGCCGGAATCGGTACCATGAATTTTAACGATTCTTGCCCGTCCGCGCTGTTACAATGCGGTGACAACATGGCAGACTGGAAACAGATTACGGCGCGCATTCGCCGTGCTCGCGGCAGCAAAGACCCGGCAGGGCAGCTCACACTTCTCTACGAAAAGACGGGAGACGCCATGGTGGCCTTCGAACTTGGCCGCCATTTTGAAATTGTGCGCGATCCCGCACAGGCCTTGCAGTGGTACCAGTCAGCCTATGCCCGCTTTCGCCGCGGCGATTGGAAGACCAAGTCCAGCGAAGCAATCGTCCGCCTGGGTGGGGAACTTCCTGTAGGCCCCGCGGCGAAAGAGGATCAGGACGGGCCAGCACCTTCGCCCAATGCAAGCGCCGTTCGCATCGCTACTGTTCCCGAGTCTGCTCTCCCTTTCGAGCAGAACGCTGAGATCTTCGAATCGCAGCTCGCTGTGGGTTCCGAAAATCCGCCGTCGAGCGTGCCCACACTCGACGCTGCCTCCAACGACAAAAAGCGGCGTCGCCGCGGCCGGCGCGGGGGCCGCAATCGCAATAAAGTCCCCGCCGCGCCTCCGCATGCTGCAAACTCCGCCGCGCATCCCGCTCGCGAACATCACGCTCCACGTCATGCTGCCGCTGAATCTGCCGAAGTCGCTCCGCCTCGCTCCGTCGATTCACGCTCGATACCGCGCGTTCCCGTCGAACAACTCCCCGAATCCTCGGCGCCGGGTGTTAAGGGCCGCTTCGGCGATCCCGGCCTGTCGTCGCGCCTATCCCTTCTTGAAATGCAGCTTCGCCGTTTGCTCACTTGCCCGCCCGCCAAGCTCGATCACGCTGAGCATGCTCCTGCGGGGCCGGGTGTCTTCATCCTCACCGATGACGACATGACTACCTACTATCATGTAGAAGCCTGCGACACCTTGCGCATCGCCATCGGCACTCTCTCGCGTACCGGTTCCACCCGTCGCGGCAATCCCAGTTTGAAACCGATGCTGGCCGAACACCTCGGCGTCCCTGAAGCCCGCGTCTCTAAATATCTTGCCGACCATTGCATCGTTCGCTGGCTGCAGCTGGACGAAGGCGCTCCGCAATTCGCACATTTCGCCATCGCTGTCCTCCGTCCCATCCTCAACGAATAGGTTCGGGAAGCGAATTTCCATGTTTGCGCCCTAATCGTCATCCCTTTTTACGGCAAGCGGGCCTTCCG
The DNA here is from genome assembly GCA_035703315.1 of Candidatus Acidiferrum sp. Taxonomy (GTDB): domain Bacteria; phylum Acidobacteriota; class Terriglobia; order Acidiferrales; family UBA7541; genus Acidiferrum. The sequence goes on from DASSYL010000395.1 coordinate 3,214, forward strand.
CTTAACCCCTGATTTTGCCGCTCAACCCC
>DASSYL010000415.1:0-4525 GCA_035703315.1 Candidatus Acidiferrum sp.
CCAATCCTTCGGTCACCCCACAGTGGTCGGATAAGCCGCTGCTGAAGTCCTGGGAAAAGACTAAGCCGACGCTCGGCTTCCCGCGCCAGACAGACTCACTCTGTCCCGGCTGCGTCAAGGAAGCCCGCGAAGCCATCATCGCCGGCAAAAAAGACTGGCGCGACCTGATGCACGAAAAGGTCGGCGAAATTAAAGCCCAGATCGTCGAACGTGATGGCCAAATCTGGATGCTCAAGGATTGCCCGCTGCACGGCCACTACGAAGACATGATGGCCGTGGACTCCAAGTTCCTCAGCTGGATCGAATCGCAGTTCCCGGGGCGCGACATTCCGGCGCACAACGACGAAGATCTTCACAAGCACGGCTCTTCCACCGTTCGCTACGGACGCGGCTCTGTGCTCACCGTCGACCTCACCAACCGCTGCAATATGATGTGCGATCCCTGCTTCATGGACGCCAATCAGGTGGGCTACGTCCACGAACTCGGCTGGGACGAAGTCAAGGAAATCCTCGACAATGCGCTCAAGATCAAGCCGCGCCGCCAGATGTCCGTGCAGTTCTCCGGCGGCGAACCGACTATGAGCCCGTTGTTCCTGGACGCGGTCTCCTACGCGCGCAAGATCGGCTACAACTCGGTGCAAGCTGCGACCAATGGCATCGAATTCGCCAAGAGTAAGGAATTCTGCAAAAAAGCCTTCGAAGCGGGCATGCGCTACGCCTACCTGCAGTTCGACGGCATCGGGAACGACGCCAACGGCCACCGCCAAATCGGCAACTTGTTCGACGTGAAGCTGCGCGCCATTGAAAACATGCACGAAGCCGGCATTGAAATCGTGCTGGTCGTAACCATCGTCAACAACGTGAATAACGACCAGGTCGGCACCGTCGTGAAGTTCGCGATGGAAAATCCCAAGAAGATTGCGTTCGTCAGCTTCCAGCCGGTTTCGTTCACCGGCCGCGACGAAGACATCACTCCGGAACGCCGCCTGCGCCAGCGCTACACGCTTTCGCACCTTGCACAGGACGTCAGCGAGCAGGTCGGTAAAGTCGAACCGACCCGCGACTGGTTCCCCATCTCCTTCATCTCCACGTTCGCGGGCTTCGCGGACATGGTCAAGGGCAACGAATCCCAGTGGGGTTCGCTCTCTTGCGGCTGCCACCCGAACTGCGGCGTGGGCACCGCTTTAATGATCAACAAGGAAACCAAGGAGTGGGCGCCCGTTCCTCGCTTCCTCAACGCCACGCAGCTGACCAAGGACGTTACTGCCATCACCGATGCGGCGCGCGGCAAGGCTTTCTCCAACTTCATGATGGCCATGGCGCTCCTCAAGAACTACAGCCCGTTCCAGGGACCCAAGGGCCTCAAGCTCTACGATCTTTTCAAGAAGTTCGACAAGACCTGGGCGCTGACGCCGAAGTCCACCACCAAGTACGGCCGCACTTCTCCCGAGCGTACGTATGAAGACGCCATGAAGCGCCGCCAGACCGACCCGTGGAACTTCCTCTTCATCGCCGGCATGTGGTTCCAGGATCTTTTCAACTACGATTTCCGCCGCACCGAAATGTGCATCATTCCGTACGCCACACAGCAGGGCGAAATCAGCTTCTGCGCCTACAACACGGGTGTCGGCTGGCGCCAGATCATCGAAAACATGCACAAGAACGCGACGGTCGCAGAATGGTACAAGACCCACGGCAAGCACCAGATTTACGCCAAGGGCAAAAACGTCGACTTGCAGAGCTTCGAACACTCGCTGGTCATCGACGCCAACGACGCAGCCCGCGTTCGCCACCTCGAACACGACGTGCCTCTCACCGCCGCTGAAGAAGATCGCGCCCGCCGCAAGAAGGCCTTCGAAGAGCAAGCCAAGGTTCGTGCCATCTACGAAGAACTCGTTCTCAAGAAGCCGCAACCCACGGTGGTCCAGATCGGTTCGCTGACCGACATCAAGCAAGCCACTCCGGCCAACTTCGCCAAGACCAACGCCTCGCAGCCGGTGCAAATCGCTCCGGCGCCGAACGTCGAAGCCGAACCCGTCGCTGGCGACTAACTATTTCCAATTTTTCGTGACGGCCCCGGGTTTTACACGGGGCCGTTTTTGTTTTGCACTATGCCCTCTGTTCAAAATCGAGTTGCTCTTGTCACCGGCGCTTCGCGTGGGATCGGAAAATCCATCGCGCTGGCGCTCGCAAACGCGGGCTGCCATGTTGCCGTCAACTATCATCAGCAAGCTTCTGCGGCCGAAGAAGTCCGCGCCACCATCCGATCACTGGTTGGCGAAACAGGCAAATCGCTCGGCCGCACGGCGATTGCCATTCAAGCTGACGTTTCCATTCCCGCTGATGTGGAACGGCTCGTCTCGCAAACCGAGCGCGAGCTTGGCGAAGTCGAAATCCTTGTGAACAACGCCGGCATCGCGCAGACCAAGCCGATTGCTGAAATCACGCTCGAAGATTGGGAGCGTATTCTTCGCGTCAATCTGACATCTGCCTTTCTCGTTACACAACGCGTCCTGCCCAACATGCGCAAACACCGCTGGGGGCGCATCATCAATCTCTCTTCCGTAGCCGCGCAGACCGGCGGCGTCATCGGCCCGCACTACGCCACTTCCAAAGCCGGCCTCATCGGCCTGACGCACTCTTACGCGGCGCTCCTCGCCAAGGAAGGCATCACCGCCAACGCGATTGCTCCGGCGCTGCTCGAAACCGACATGGTCACCGGCAACCTCAACGCCACGCCCGACCGCATCCCGCTCGGCTATTTTGGCCATCCCGACGAAGCCGGGCGCGCCGCCGTCCTGCTCGCCGAATCCGACTACATCACCGGCCAAACCATCAACCTCAATGGCGGCTGGTACATGTCCTGAAGGGAAGCGATCAGCGAGCAGAGGTCGATTCTCTGGTGTCGAGTTTTGCCGGCAATTGCTGCATGCCGTCATGCCGCAGCCGGTTGTTTAAAGCCGCGAAACACTGCTCGTGCTACCCTCTCCCGCTTGATCGCCCGCTCGTGAGGTGGCCATGAACGCCAAAGGCGTTACCCCGATTCTCAACGTTTCCGACATAGCTGCCACTTTTGCGTGGTTCGAAAAATGGGGCTGGAGGAAGCTCTGGGACTGGGGCACGCCGCCGACTTTCGGCGCGGTGGGCTCCGGCGACGAAGTTTGCATTTTTCTTTGTGTAGGGGCGCAGGGCGGACGAGGTAGAGGTTCCAACACAACGACGTTCACCGGCGTTTTCGACGACGCGCAGGACAAAGGCGTGTGGATGTCGGTGTGGGTGGACGACGTGGACGAAGTGCACAAAGTGTGCGTCGCCGCTGGACTGGACATCACGATGCCGCCGACCGATGAACCGTGGAACGTACGAGAAATGCACCTTCGTCATCCGGATGGTCACGTGTTTCGCCTGAGCCAAGGCCTGGACGAGTCTGCCTGAATACGGCAACGCGCGAAGCGGCTAAGCGCACGGGCACCCTTTCCGCGAGAAAAGAAATCCGCGTGATCCCCGCCGCGCGAATTTGGTCGCGGACCGGAGCCAGATCGGAATAGCGCGTGAGTCCATCCACGGCCAAATGGACCTCGCGTTCCGACCCGGAACGCACCGCTTCGCGAGTTCGGTCAGGCAGATCGTTCACGCAATTTTTGAATTGCGAAAAAACACCAAACCGTCTCGTGTTACGGCCAGTTTGATTACGTCTTCGCGTCGGGCAGAAGGCTGAGGCGCGGCAAAATACGAGCGGGCCAGATCGGTAGCTAGACCATGACGAGGGTACGCAGACCCGGCAGTGACCATGATAACGATCAGCAATAGCGCGGCTGTCGAGACCATCTTGAGAGCGCGTTCATCCCGTTCGCCGAAAGTTCCGCAATTTTGTGGTCGCTATAGTTAGACACCGCAAGCGGGATGGCAGAGCCCAGTCCTTCGGCGGCAAGTCAATGTTTACGCCCTTTCCTGCCTTTGGTACTCGAGTGTTTCGTTCCTGCGCGCTTTGCCTTCGGGACTTTGCCGATGCGCGGGTCCTTCGCGGCTATGAGTTCGCAGGCGCGGAGAGCGGCTTGTTCGAAGTCGGGAGCGTCGGCGGGCAGGACCTGCCAACCAGTGACTTTCTTTCCGAAGGCAGCGATGGAGCGCATATTCGGAAAGTCTCGGCGGAGACTTTCGTGATGCTCCGGCGTCGTGGCCAGCCAAACGCCATCATCGGCGGAGGTTTGGTCCCGTTTGTCGCGCAAGATTAGAACAATTTTTCCACCGATGTAAACGGCTAGACAGCCGAACATGGGGTTGGTCCGCGGCTCGATTTCCGCGAGAGCCTCTAGCACAAACTCGTGCGGCGGACGTTTGCGGGATTTGGCCTGGAATATAGCGTCCTGTGGAACCGACGTTGAACCAAGCGCTTTCTTTTTGATCGAGTTCCGTGTCGTCATGGCGAACATCATAAGCTGTTTAGCGACGGAGAAGCGGGCCGCGCGAATCTCTTTCCTTGCGGAAAAAGGAGATCCGGCCAGGTTCCATCACCGATTTGTCG
>DASSYL010000501.1:0-8114 GCA_035703315.1 Candidatus Acidiferrum sp.
GTACCCAAATTAATCGAAGTCGCGCAAAACAACCGCAATGCGGAAGTTCGCAAGCAAGCCATGTTCTGGCTCGGCCAGTCCAACGATCCTCGCGCCCTAGACTTTTTCGAGAAGGTCCTGTCGAAGTAAGAAGAACTACAGTTCCAGCGGCTTGAGCGGCACATACTGCGAGGCGAGCAGCAGTTCGCCAGCGAAGGCGCGCTCGGCGGGACGTCGCCCTAGCGCCTGTTCCGCGGAAATTTTCACCACGTCGGGATTGTTGTTTTCCTGCGAAATGTGCGCCAGCACCAGATAACGCGCGCGGCCGTCAAATCCTTCCGGATCGGCCAGATACTCGCCCACCGCATTGTTGGAAAGATGCCCGGTGCGCGACAGCACTCGCTGCTTCACTACCCACGGATACGGCCCAACTTTCAACATTTCCAAATCGTGGTTGGATTCCAGCAGCAGACAATCCGAATCGCGCAGGTGCACTTTGACCAGTTCTGGCATATATCCTAAGTCTGTCACCAGCGCCATCTTTACGCCATTCGCGCGAAATGTGAATCCGACCGGCTCAACGGCATCATGGGGAATCCGGAAAGCGTGTACATCAATGTCGCCAATCGTGAAATTCTGCCCCGCGTGAATCGTCTCAACACCACGCAAACGCTTTTCGAGCCGCTCCGGCAATACGCGCTTCAACTCCGCAAACGTCGGTTCGGTAACGTACAGCGGCGCCTTCCACATGCCCAGCATCTGGGGCAGGCCGTTGCAGTGGTCCGCGTGTTCGTGGGTAATCAGGATTCCGTCAAGTTGCTCGAAGGAATTTTCGACTGCGGCCAGCCGCGCCAGCGTTTCGCGTTTGCCGAGGCCGGCATCTACAAGGAGGCGGGTGCGCTCGGTTTCGAGCAACGTAAGATTGCCCGAACTTCCCGACGCCAGAATGGATACGCGCAAGCCGATCGGTTTCCCCCAACCGCCCCCAGCGCGCCCGAGTTGCGGCGAACCAAAAGCGGCTGTCGGAATCATAAGCCGAACGCAGTACACCAACAAGTGCAAACTCGCGTTCTGCTGGAAATTTTCTTGCGATGTGAAACGGAAAAGCCCAGTCAGCAGGCCAAGCGGGCGCGATCAAGGGAAAAGCCGTTCACCGGGCCCAGCACCGTAGCGGAAATCTGCTCGGGCCGGAAAAATTCCTGCGCCAGCGTTTGCACGTCTTCGCGCGTTACCGCTTCAATCGAATCCAGAATTTCATCCAACGAATAAAACTTCCCGAAATAGAGCTCCTGCCGCGCCAGATTCGACATCCGCGAACTGGTCGACTCCAGCGAAAGCATCAGCGAGCCCTTCAAATGATTTTTCGCCCGGCGCAACTCTTCTTCGGTGACCGGTGACTCTTTCATCGAGCGAAATTCCGCGATGGTCAGATCTAATACCTGGCCGACTGTTTCTTTCGCCGTGCCCGCATACACCGTCAGCATTCCCGCGTCAGAATAAGGCGTAATTTCGCTGAACACGGCATACGCCAGGCCGCGCTTTTCTCGGATGTTCTGAAAGAGTCGCGACGACATCCCACCGCCCAGCATGTTGTTCAGCACCGCGATCCCGAATCGCCGTTCGTGCGCGATCGGCAGCGACGGAACGCCCACGCACAAATGCACTTGCTCGAGTTCTTTCTTGCGCTCTACGTGCAACGGCGCTTCCGTCCTGGGCGGCGTGTGATCTTCCAGCGCTCCGTTCGATTGCAAATGGCCAAATTCCCGCTGCACCAGGTCCATGACGTCCCGATGCGGCACATTGCCTGCCGCCGTCACCACCAGATGGTCTGGCGCAAACCATTCGCGGAAGCGGGTCTGCAGCGCTTCGCGCGAAAATTGTTTCACCGTGTCTGGCGTGCCCAGAATCGGCCGGCCCAGCGGATGCTCCGGCCAGAATCCTCGGGTAAAGATCTCATGCAGCATGTATTCCGGGTTGTCGAGATCCATCTTGATCTCTTCCAGCACTACCTGCTGCTCTTTCGCCACATCTTCCGAATCAAAGCGGGGCCGCAATACCAGGTCTGCGATCACGTCAAACGCGATGGGCAAATTCTGGTCCAGCACTTTGGCGTTGAAGCAAATCTGTTCCTTGGACGTGAAAGCATCGAGCATGCCGCCAACAGAATCCATTTCGCGGGCAATCGCTTCGGCGGAGCGGCGCTCCGTGCCCTTGAACACCATGTGTTCCATGAAGTGGGCCAGCCCGTTTTGCTCTGTGGCCTCGCGACGCGAACCGTTGCGCACCCACACGCCGATCGAAACCGAGCGGACATGGTTCATCGTCTCGGTCACGACAACAAGACCGTTTGGCAAAACGTGACGTTGGATGTCGCGTCGCTCGGCTACCATAATTTTGGGACGGCCGCACCGGGGCCGCCGATAAGACCGGGCATAGGTAAGTGCTCAGAGAGCCCGCGAGGCCATTGTGACACAGGCGCTCGGCCGGTGCGAGCTAAGAATAACTTGTCTCGATTCAGCCACTTAGAAACCGGGCAAGCTACAGCAGTTTTTCGTCGGGATGCAGTTTGCCGTATTCGCTGGTGTAGTGCAGCGGCACGTCGGAATAAGTGCCCTGGTCGCGCAGATAGACTTCGCAAGTATCGAACGGTTTCGAATACACGTGGATGCTCACCGCTCGCTGGTTGTACTCCGCGAGATTCAGCACCTGGTGCACCGGCTCCAGCGGATTTACGTAAGCCGGATGCGCGGCGTCCATTTCGTAAATGTCGGTCGGAAGCAACTTGCAGGTGCCTGAGTGATTTCCGCCCGAGTGGCGGTCTTCGACACGGAAATTCTGCACTTTCAGGCGGCCGATGGGCGCGGACATCCAGCAATTCTGATCGCGATGGTTGTGGATGCGGCTGAATTGGCCGACTTCCCAGCAGATGGCCATGCACTCGAAAACTTCATTCCGATAAATCAAGTTGCGGGTGTAGCAGCCCTTGGAGAAGAAAAGGTATTTGTCGAGCGTTTCGGGGCGCACGGCATGGCGGAGGATATAGTCCTGCACATTTTCCAGAGTGAAGTCGTGCTCCGGAATGGCAGCGAGGTTCTTGACCCAATCCGAAATCGCGAGCTGTTCAGTAGCGAGTTGTTTGGTCATCGCAAGCCTCCGAGGAATTATAACTCTGGAGAAGTGCGGTGCGATAATGGAAGAAGAGGAATCGGCAGGCGGATGGAACTGCTGGGCAAATCTCGCGCTGAGCTGCGCGCCCTATGCGTGGAGATGGGCGAACCTGCCTATCGCGGCGATCAGATTTATCGCGCACTCTATGCGGAGGGAAATTTTGATGTGGCGGGAATCTCCAGTCTTCCCGGAGCATTCCGGCAGAAGCTCGCCGAACACGCCACCGTCACTTGGCCCGCCGTGAAGCGGCGTTATCACTCCCAAGACGGGTCGGTGCGGTACCTGTTGGGACTCCAGACGGGTCAGCACGACGCGGCCAAGCCACAGAAGCCAGCTTCCGTCGAAGCGGTGTTTATGCCGAGCGAGAACCGGCAAACGATTTGCATTTCGACTCAAGCGGGATGTGCGGTGGACTGTCAGTTTTGCATGACCGCGCAGCTGGGAATGATTCGCAATCTTACGGCGGGAGAAATTTTGGCGCAGGTGTTGTTGCCGCTCGCCGAGCATTCAGAAACGCTGACGCCGCAGACGAATGTGGTGTTGATGGGACAGGGCGAGCCGCTGCTCAATTATGACAACGTGATGGCGGCCATGCGCATCCTGCTGGACCAGGCCGCAATCGGATTGGCGCCGAAACATGTGACGTTATCCACCAGCGGAATTGTTCCAGGAATTGAAAAACTGGCCCAGGAGCCGAGACGGCCGAAGCTGGCGATTTCACTGAACGCCTCGAACGACGCGCAGCGCGATGTCTTGATGCCGATCAACAAGAAATATCCGCTCAACAAGCTGCTGGCGGCTTGCCGGAATTTTCCGCGTGGTTCGCGCGAATATATTACGTTTGAATATGTTTTGCTTGGCGGAGTGAACGACACGGCGGAAGATGCGCGGCGAGTGGCGCGCCTGATGTGTGACCTCGGTCGTGTAAAAGTGAATCTGATTCCGTGGAATCCCGGTTCCCTGCCCTATCGCGAACCGACGGAAAAAAGCATTGAGACCTTCCACAAAATGTTGCTGGAAAAAGGAATTCCCGCGTTCACCCGCTATTCCCGCGGCCGCGACGTCATGGCCGCCTGTGGCCAACTCGCCCTGAGCGAAGCCGACGGCAATCCACTTACCGTCATCGCGTAGATCGCGGCGCCAGCAAAGTTGATCTGCTAGATGCCGGCGAAGGGATTCTGTATTTTTAGGTTACCGAAGGCTTGTCCATCTTGCAGATCCTCGCTGTACAGGACCCTGCATTGACTTTCGCTCGCGGACGCCACAATCAGGCTGTCATACCACGGAAGCGAATTTCGCCGGCTGAGAGTCAAGGCTTCCATATACAGCGAATAAGAAGAATGCACGACGAGCAGCGGATGGAATGTCGCCGCGAGATACTGCTCGGCCTCCGCAAAGGTCATCTTGGGAGTAAAGCGGCGGAAAGCCACGCTAAAAAATTCCTGAATCACCTGGTAACTGACCACGCCTTTTCCCGAACCGATGGCGCGATCCACCAACTCCGCCGCGAGGTCCTTTTTCTTGGAGGGACTTGCGGCCATTGAATACACAAAAATATTCGTGTCCAGGAAGAATCTATCGCTCATTCATCTCTTCGCGAGTGTAAGGACCCCCGGAGTCAATATGCTTGAGACGCTCCATCAGAGCGCGATATTGATGAAGATTGCCCCGCCGCGCAGCGTAGCCGGCTAGCCATTCGCGAAAAGCAACATTCAAGGTCTTGTGCTCGGCCTTGGCAACTTCACGGGCACGCTCGATCAGATCTTCGTCGGCGCTAAACGTAATATTTCTCACGGTCTAAGTGTACACGAGCCCAGTGTACACGTCAACCGGCTCCCGACTACGGTTTCAAACCAACAGCGGAGAGGAGGCGGCCAGAGCGGCCGCCTTCTTTGCGATAGCTGAAGAACAGAGCAGTGTGACAGGCGGTGCAGAGATTGCTGACGTAAGTGTTTTTGTCAGCGAGGCCGGCGGCAAGGAGTTGCGCGCGGTTGGCTTTGCGGAGATCAAGACGGACGTTTTTAGGTGGGGGCTGGTGGCCGGGCGGCATCATGTTGAGCCATTGCAAGGGGTTGGGCTCGTCACCAGTGCGCAGTTCGTCGAACCACTCTTCGGCATCAGCGAATTGCGACGTGAATTTGGTGACAAGCTCGGTGCCGACTTCGTAACAGCAACCGCCAATCGCCGGGCCCAGAGCAGCGAGAATATCGGAAGGCTTGCAGCCGAAGCGCATGCGCATCTGACCCACGGCTTTTTCCGCGATACGCGCAAGAGTTCCGCGCCAGCCGGCGTGAATCGCAGCGACCGCGCGCTTTTTGGGATCCACCAGAAGAATTGGAACGCAGTCGGCGGTTTGCACCGCGAGCAGCAAGCCTGGCGCGTTGCTTAGCGACGCGTCGCCTTTGCACGGCTCCGCAGGAACGCTTGGGAAAAACCGGATGACTGCGGAGTGAAACTGTTTGAGTGGAACAAGGCTTAGCTCGTCGGCTCCGAGTGCCGATTGGAACGTTTGTCGATTTTTCAGCACGGCTTCGCGCGTGTCCCAGCCCGTAAAACCGAGATTGAGGGCGCGATCGCCGAGACCGAGCGGGCTTTTGCCACCGATACGCGTGCTGAAACCGTGAACTAGCCAGGGAATTTTCTTGAACGCAGCGAGTTCGAGAACTTGCACGCCGTTTACGGAGCGTAGCGACCACGGCGACTCGATTTCCGGATGCGGTTTTGGTCGTGGCGCGGGTTTGCCGGGCTGGCGGCGCACCCGGGAAGTTTTTACGGCCGTCGGCATCCTCTCAGTATAATCGCAAAGCAGGTTGCACTTAGTGGGCGCAGAAGAGAGATCCATCGAGCAAAAAATGCTCGATGCAAAATGACGGTGCTTGCTTCTTCCGCCGACAGCAAAGGGACTGCATGATCATCGGAATGGGTATTGACATGGAGGAAGTGGAACGGGTGAAAGGCGCGATCGAGCGCCAGGGCGAGCGCTTTTTGAGGCGCATCTACACCGACAAGGAACGGGCTTATTGCGAGCAGTTCAAGGATAAGTACGAACGGTACGCGGGGCGATTTGCGGCGAAAGAGGCGGCGATGAAGGCTTTGGGCACCGGTTGGAGCCGCGGCGTGCGCTGGGTGGATATTGAAGTGGTGCGCATTCCATTCGGGCGGCCGACCTTGGAACTAAAAGGCGAAGCGCGGAAAATTGCCGATCGCCTCGGGGTAAAGAATATCGCGATCAGTATGACCCACACTCAGAAGCAGGCCTGGGCCCAAGTTATTTTTGAAAGCTGAAAGAGCAATTCCTTCCGGCAGAGTCGGAGCCTCTGTTGCGTCCTTCGCATTGGCGCAGAGGCAAACCGTGCGAGCCCCTATTTCACGACCAGGAAAGAGCCGATGGCGAGAGAATCGACGCCGGAGCAGTAGAAACTGCGGACGGCGGAACGCGGGTCGGTGACCAAAGGTTCGCCGAACAGATTGAAGGACGTATTTACAAGGATCGGCGCCGGAGCAGATTCGCCGAATTTTTGAAGTAATTTCCAGAAGAGCGGGTTGGCCTGGCGTTCGACAGTGTGGACGCGGACGGCGGCGCCATTGAAAGTAAAGCGTTCGAGGCCGGCAATGGGGTTTTTCAGGTCGCCGAGCGACGCCATGAAGCGGCAATTGGAGCCGCAATCGAAAAATTCGTGAGCGCGTTCGGCGGGGACGGAAAGTGCGAAGGGATGAAACTCTTCGCGGTGCTTAATGAACTGGTTTACGTTGTCGAGAACGTATTCGTTGAAGGGGGAGGCCAGCAGGCTGCGGTTGCCGAGGGCGCGATGGCCAAATTCGGTGCGGCCCTGGCACCAGCCGACGATTTTGCCGCGGTCGAGCTGGCGGGTAGTTTCCGCGAGCAATTCATCTTCGCTATTCAGATATTTGTAGACGATTTTGCAATTGTCGAGCACGGATTTGATTTCCTGCGAAGTGGGCTCGGGTCCGAGCGCAAGGGAACCGAGCGGAGCGCGACCGGAACGGCTGGTGCTCTTTTTACGGGCGAGAAACGCGGCGCCGAGCGAAGTGCCCGCATTGCCGGCAACCGGCTGTACGTAGACGTTGCGGAAGCTGCTGCGCTGTTCGAGTGCGCGGACAAGCAGCACGTTTTGAAAAACGCCGCCGGCGAGGCACAGCGAATCTACGCCGAACTCAAAACGGCAATTCTCGGCGAGACGAAGAACAAATTCTTCCAGTACTTCCTGCGCGCTGCGAGCGAGATTCGCTCGAACGCTGCGCTCCGCGGGGGCTGCGGAACGCGCCAGACCAAGTTCGCGGTAAAGGCGCGGAGCGAACATTCCGGCGCTGTCGGGCCCGTGCGTGAAATAGCGGCGATCCAATGCCGGCAAAGCTTTGGAATTCCAGGCGAACAGTTTGCGAAAGATTTCCAGATATTCCGGCTGGCCGTCTTTGCTGAGCCATTGCAGTTTGTGTTCGTCGCGCTGCGGGCGAAGTCCGGCCAGCTGCGTCACGCGAGAGTAAAACCATCCGAATGAATTGGGAAATGCCAAGGTTTGAAGCGGCTTGAGATTGTCGTCCTCACCGATCGCGATCAGGCCGGAGGAGGAATTTGCGCCGTGATCGAGCGTAAGGATGAGCGAGCGCGAAAAATCAGAAGTGTAGAAAGCGCTGGCGGCGTGGCAGAGGTGGTGATCGAAACTGACGAAGCGGCGCCCAGCGAGAAGCTGGCGCAAACGGGCGAGCATAGCTTCGCGAGCTGGGCTCTTCCTTTGGCCGTTTCTGTTTTTCGCGCCGCGATCGGCGAAGGCAATGGTGCCGAGATCCGAGAAGCGCAGACCAGCCCCGGCGAGAACTTGCTGCAGGGCAAGCTGCGGCAGCGCGTGCGTGTCGCTTAGACGCGTGAGTTTTTCTTCCTCCACAGCGGCGACGATCCCGCGATTGTCAAAAAGTGCAGCCGCTGCGTTTGGTCCCGGAGTGGAGAT
>DASSYL010000525.1:0-12129 GCA_035703315.1 Candidatus Acidiferrum sp.
AGCTGGCGTTCGCGTCGCCAATCCATCGGCAATCGTGTCGCACGTTACCGTCTCAATTGCCCGGCCACTTTTCCACGACAGGTAATACGAAGGCGCACGCTCCGCCTGCACACCGACAAGTTTCACGTTCGGTGACAAATGCTTCGCCGCGGCTGCTACTCCGCGAATCAGCGCCGTGTCTCCCATCGGGACGTAAATCGCCCTCACCTCCGGCTGTTGCTCCAGGATTTCGCACGCAATCGTTCCCGGCCCCGCCGGCAAATCCGGATCGGTGGCATCATTCAGGAAAAATGCCCCGTTCGCGCGCGAATATTCCGTGGCGCCTTCGAACGCCCCCGCCAAGTCCTGCGCGCCCTTTTCCACAATCTCCGCGCCAAGCCGCGCAATATTCTGCCGCTTCACCGGATTGCACTTTTCGGGCAGGAATATCCGCGCCTTCCACCCCAACAGTTGTGCCGCATAAGCCACCGCGGCACCATGATTGCCGGTGCTCGAAGCTACCACTTCTCGCACTCCGCCAGGTTCGCGTCGTTCGTGCACACTTAACGCATAGATCGCGCCGCGCACCTTGAACGAGCCGGTAGGCATCTCGCTCTCCAGCTTCAAACAAATTTTCTGTTCGGGATTCTCTTCGAGTGATCGAGCCCGCACCAGACGCGTTTTTGGCAGGTGCCGCGCCAGCAATTCGCGAGCTTCGACAAATCGCAGCCATTCCATGCTCAATTCGCCCGCAACGGAGCTCCGCTCGCCGGCTTTTCCGGATACATGCGGTGAAATTCCGGATCATCGTGCAGCAGCGTCAGGTCTGGATCGCGCCGCGCATGGCTCGCGTCTCGAAATCCCGCTTCCCACGCCTTCTTGAGGCAATCCATCGCCTCTTGCTTCCGTTTCAAAGTGGCGTACAGGCATGCCGCGTTGTACAAGATGGAAGCTTCGCCGGCCCGCAGGGTCACTGCTAGGTTCAGTTCCTTGAGCGCATCTTCCTCACGCCCCAGCTCCGCATAGTCCGTACCCAGCAAAATCCTCGCCCGCGCATCTTCCGGTACGTGCTTCAGGTGATTCTCCAGCGCCGTCACTCGCCGCTGCAGCAAGTTCATATACGCATCGTGTTTGCCCATCGCTCCTAGCGAATTCGCCAACGGCACATAAATGTTGTAGTCCTCGCCGCTCGCCTCCAGCCCCGCTTCCATCACATCCACGACCTCCTGGTACCGGCCCGCTGAAAACAACGCCCGGCACAGCAGGTAATACGCACCTTCACAGTCCTTCTTCCGCTCGATCGCTTTGCGCACCATGCGCACCGCTTCATCGTGTAGCTCCGTCGCGTACAGCACCCACGCCTGGCTCACCTGCACTTCCGGCAATTCCCACCGCAGCGCCACTGCCTTGCCCGAAGCGTCCCGCGCACGCTCCACCCACGAAACATCCCGGCTGTAATTGCAATAAAACATCGCGCAGGCGTTCGCGCATGCCGCATACGCCAGCGCGAAATTGGGATCCATCGCTACCGCACTCTCAAACATCTGCAGCGCGAACTCCAGATCCTGCCTGGTTTGCCGCCGCGCATACCGTTTCCCACGCAGATACAAATCGTACGCCTGTAGATTTTCCGTGGGCTTGATCGCCAGCGCTTCCAGTTCCTGAGGTGACAACGTCACGCGCAAAGCTTCCGCTATTTTCCGCGCGATTTCGTCCTGCACTTCAAAGACATCCTTCATCTCGCGGTCGTACCGCTCGCTCCACATCGGAAAATCTGTGTGCGTGTCCACCAGCTGCGTCGTAATCCTCAGCCGTGTCCCCGCCCGCCGCAGCGTGCCCGTAAGCACATACGCGGCCTTCAGCTGCTGGCCAATTTGTACGGGTGTTACGGTTTTGTCCCGGAACGCTAGTACCGTCGGGCGCGAAAACGTATTCAGGCCGCGGATCTTCGACAGCTCCGTAATGATGTCCTCGGTGATTCCGTCGCGCAGATACTCGTCTTCCTTCACACCGCTCAAATTCTCAAAATACAACACCGCCACCGACTTCGGTCCGCGGCTGGTTGTTCCAGCTTTTGAATCGCTTATTTCGGCCGCAGCTCGCTTTCCTGATTCCAAATCCCGCTTCAGCCGGAGCAAATCGGTTTTCAGTTCTGTCGCCGACTGGCACCGCAAATTCCGGTCTTTTTCGAGCAGCTTCTCCAGCAAGCGCCCGAAATCGCGCGGCGCCGAGCCGTTCACCGTCTCTACCGGCAACGGTTGCCGATTCAAAATCGCATCAAAAATCACCGCCGAAGTGTCTCCCGGAAACGGCAAGCTGCCTGTGGCCATCTGGTACAACACCGTTCCCAGCGAAAACAAATCCGTACGCGCGTCCACCAGCCCGCCGCGCGCTTGCTCCGGCGACATATACATGATCGTACCTACCGCAGACCCCGGCGATGTCAGCCCGCCCGTTTCGGCGATCGTATCTGCCAGCTGCGACAGCGAAGTGCTCTCCGAAACCGCGCTGAGCTTTTCCACTTTCGCCAGGCCAAAATCCAGAATCTTCACTTGCCCGCGTTCCGTTAGAAAAATATTTGCCGGCTTAATGTCACGATGCACAATTCCCTTCGCATGCGCCGATTCCAGCGCATCCGCAATCTGAATCGCCAGTGGCAGCAGCTTCTCCATCTCGAACGCCTGCCGCCCGATGCGCTGCCCCAGCGTTTGTCCCTCCAGCAGCTCCATCACCATGAAATGCTGCCGCTCGTGTTGTTCAATCGAATGAATCGTACAAATGTTCGGATGGTTAAGCGCGGATGCCGCCCGCGCTTCTCTTTGAAAACGTTCCAGCGTCTGCGTGTCTTGCGCCAGCTCCGCCGGCAAGAACTTCAGCGCAACCTTGCGCCCCAGCTTGGAGTCCTCCGCTTCGTACACCACGCCCATGCCGCCACTGCCAATTCTACGGAGCACCTTGTAATGCGAAACCGTCTGCCCTACCGGAGAGTTTGTTTCATTCATGTGCTGGGTAGCGTCCGCTCTTCGACCGAACGTCGGGCAGCCGAAGCCTTTGCCGCGCGCTAAATCCTAGCCGCCGGCCCCACATCGGTCAAGCCGTAGAACGCGATGTACAACTGACGAGTCGTGCCACCAGGCACCGCGCGAAAGCAGCTCGCTGACGATTTACAATACGCAACACCCCCTAAAACAGCCAGCGTCCCGCAAGCGCCGCACGCTAAGCTTTTTCTCGGAAGTAGTTTGCGGCAGATGCGCAAAACTCAGAGGACATTGGTGGCATTCTTACGACGGCACTCGCCTCCCAGCCAACAAATCGAGCATAACTTGCCAGAGGGATCATTGGCCAAAGCTCGGCCGACCGAAATCGTCCTGCTTTTGAGTCTCATGCTGCTCGCGTACACGGTGTGGTCCGTTTGGATCACGGTCTCCACTCAATCGCCAACAATCGATTTCTTCACTTTCTGGACAGTCCCGCAAAGTCTTTCCGCTCACCCTGCAATAGACATCTATTCACTCGAAGGCCAGCATGCCCTCGCTGCGGACGCTGCCACACGCGCTCAGTTGCCTTCAGCGCCTGACCTGCAGCGTCGCAATACCTCCGCCGTTTTGCAACTCTACAACGGAAGAGTTGACGCCACAGGCTCGCCGCTCTTTTACACCGTGATCGGAATGCTTTCTTCAGGCAACTACTCGACGGATCAAAAAAGATTCCTCTTCCTCAGCCTGGCTTCTCTGATCCTTTGCATCTTGATTGTCTCTCGCCTCTTAGCCTTGACGCCGGTCGAAGTAATCCTCCTGCTCGCCTTCCTGCTTCGCCTCCACCAGCCATTACTCGCCGACCTCCGCATGGGCAACGTGAATCAGCTCCAACTGCTCCCGATCGCTCTTTTCATCTTCGCCCTGGCTCGTTCCAAGCCTCTTCTGGCGGGATCGGTAATGGGCGTAGCGACCGCTTTTAAGCCGACGACGATCCTGGTGTTGGCGTTTGGCTTCCTGGTGTTCCTGATCGATCGAGACTATAGGCAAAGCGCGCGCATGCTTGTCGGCTCGGCCACCGCGGTTCTTGCTGCTATCCTCTTTTCCGGATTCTATTTCGGAACTTCTTCTGTGTGGTTCGCCTTCTTCCACAGTCTGCGAAACACCCTCAACGGCAGCGCCTATTCTTTGGAAAACGGCAATTTTAGCCTGTCCGTACTGCTGTTCGGCCCTACGAGCCGCAGTTCAACCATTGTTCCTGTCGTCCTGCTCTCCGCGTTCCTGTGGCTGCTGATCGCTTCGCGGCGTAGCGACAGAACGGCGACCGTCTCCGAACAGGACTCGTCCCGCATTCGCTTTCACTCCGCCTTTTGCGTCGGCGGCGGCGGCTGCGCGATTATGCTACTTTCGAGCCCACTTGCATGGATCCACTACTATGTTCTGCTTCTACCTCTGTCGTTATATGTGATATCTCCAGCCTGCTCAATCGGCTTTCCCGGCTTCACTGAGAACGGATGGCTATCGAAAGTCGTCGGCGTCGCTTTGCGTTACGCTCCACTCTTTGTTTTCTCGCTCTTGTTTAACGCCTTGGTCGGCGATCGCCCGAAAACAATCTGTGTCGGGCTGATTACCGCGACCTTTGTGACTCTCGCTCTGTCCGCTCACCAACTTTGGAGACAACGTTGTCCCGTCAGTCTGGTTGCCCCCGAAACTGGGTCTCGCCTTTGACCTATGGTCGGATTTGCCGTCGTTCGTCCTCCTGCGGTCATGTTAAGCATATGATTCAATGAGACTTACGCATGAACCGGGCAACTTTTCTGGCCCGCGTGGGTTCTCATAATCATGAGGGGACTCTGGCACACAGGTGTACCCAGCGGGGTTCTGAACAAGCTGTGGATGGCTTTCTCATCGTGCCGCCTTCGGTCAGCGCTGGCATTTCCGTTGGCGATGCTGCTTTTTCACGTCGCCCTCCCTCGCGCCTCCGCCGACGTCGGCGTCGTTCTCAATGAATCCCTTGACGTAGACATGGACCGCATCACCAGCACCGGCCACACCGCGATCTACTTTTCTCGCGTTTGCCCCGAATCACCGGTGAAGCTCCGTCTCTGTGGGCCCGGCGAAAACGGGTCCATCATGAGCAATTACATCAACATCGGTGAGGACCGATCCTACGAATGGAACGTCGTTCCGCTCAACATCTATCTCTACGGTGTCGAAGATTCTCGCAACCGCTCCATCTTCGCTTCCTACAAAATCAAGCATCTCCTCGAAGAGCACTACCGCCAGAAATATCTGCCCGCGTATTGCACCACCGAATCTTGCGCGACCAGCCGGAAGTCCGAATGGCGCGAAATGGTCGCCGCCACCCTCATTCGTGGCGTCTACATTTTTGCTATAAACACAACCGTGGAGCAGGACCTCGAGTTCATCGCGGAATTCAACAGTTCAGTGAACAAAAACCATTTCAACGGTGTAACGCGCAATTGCGCCGACTTCGCTAAGCGCATCGTCAACATTTATTTCCCGCATTCCGCAAAGGCGGACTATCTCAACGACTTTGGCATGACCAGCCCCAAGGCCGTCGCCCGAACCTTCACGCATTACGGACTTCGTCATCCCGAGTCGCATCTTCGGGTGATGCACTTCGCTCAAGTTCCAGGAATCACCAAACGCAGCCGCACGGTTCGCTCGGGAACCGAACAGTTGTTTCACTCCGGCAAGCTTGCATTACCCATGGCCTTGATCTCCTACTACACGGTTCCTGTGGTCACAGCGTCCTATTTCACAACCGCGCGCTTCAATGCTCAAAAGGAATTTGAGCGGCATCCGGCATCGCAGACGCAGCCGGCGGATGCTACCCCGGATACGCCGGAGGAAATCGCAGGCACCGATGCCCAATGGAAGAATTTTAGAAAGTCTCTCGATTCCATTCTCGCGGAGCATCGAGCCGCGGGCGATCGCATGGACCTAAATCGCCTCTTCAAACAACTTGACGAGACCGGATCTCCCTTCCTCGACGCAAATGGGGCGGTTTGGTTGGATCTGTCAAGCGAGCAAAAAACCGCCCGGCTAGGCCTCAGTGCCAGCAACATTCTTTCCGCGGATTCCGACCCCGCACTCTCCTACAAAGTGCTTCTCGCTCGCGCCAGGCATCTCCTGAACGGTCCCAAGCGCAATCGCGAAACCATGATCGAATTCCAGCAGGATTGGGCCAACCTCCGCCGCGCCTCTGCGGCAAACTCTCTTGCATCGGCCGGCAACTCCGAACAAGGCAGTTCCGCTTCATCCCCCTCGACGCTATCGTCAATCCCTAGTCTTAGGAGATAGGTTCTATTGGTGCCACCCTGGAACGAATTAACTCTTCCACTCGTTTCCAAACCGCTGGATCGCACTCAATCTCCGTATGCGCCCTGGTAAAGATCCGGTCGTACCACGGATATCCATTGCAAGTTAGCGGCTTGGCCTTGTACTCGTAGCGAAAATTACCCAGAATCCGAGTGCGCTCGGCATCCCCCGCTCGAATCTGCTGTCGCCCATGTAGCAGCCCGTCGGACTGATAAAAATTCGCCGCCTCCGCGACATTCGCGGGAATCACTTCGTCGTTTTCTCGAATCTTCGCAACGCTGTCCACTTGAATCGTCAGCAGCACCGGAATCTTCTCTTCTTTCAATTCGCGCGCGAGCGCAACCGTCTCCGATCCACCCCAGCTCATTCCATAAATAATCACCCGCGCGTCACGCTTGGTGTCGTCGGAGAGTTTTCCGTCGTGCGCCTTACCGAGAATCTCCAATATCTTCCGATGGGCATCTTCCCTGCGCCGGTTCTCAAACACTTCGACGTACACATCGGAACGGAACGAGTCACGAAGCCGCGCCGCCAATTGCACTGGGCTGTGAACCGCATTGTCATGTCCGACGAAACCGCCCACAAACCCAATTACGATCGTCGGTGTATCGGCACGTTTTTGGCTTTCGCTGGCTCGAAATCCGCCCGTCGCAGTCGGGCCGCGGCTTGCCGATCCTCCGTTGTGAACCTGCGCATGGCTTTCTGGCGCAACCACACTACTCGGCCGCGTGCGACAGCCCAACAGGCTCGCCCCAAAAAAGCAAAATGCTCCCGTAAAAACGATGCTTCGCGCAAACACGTTTCGCAGTTTTCTGTTAGAAAAGATGGCTCGCGGCCCAAAAAAGTTGCGTTCTCGTCTAACGCTTCTCGCAACCGGGAGCGCTCCACCCGTAGGACTCACCGGCTAACGTCCACGTGGTGCTCCTGCATGGTTAGCAGTGGTTGTCTTACGTTTAGGGTTCAATCTCGCGGCCGCCATCATGAAACGAAAAAACATCGTCCTGGCTTCGCCCTTCCCGAATTCGTAAGCGACTCCCCGGCTCGGCCCGGTTATGGGATTAGTTCCTTCGTATATTGGTTGACCTCGCGTAACTCAATCCGGCTGGCAGCGGGGTTAGTCGAATCCTGGAAGTGCCAGGCCGGTTCTCAGCTCGCGATCGCGGCGAGCTGTGGTTTTCTCGATTCCTTCCACAACTCGACGTACGGCTTCAGCTCCTCCATCATCTTCGCGAACTGCGTCACATCGAGCGACTGCGCCCCGTCGCTGATCGCCTTCTCCGGAGCGGGGTGCACCTCCACGATCAAACCGTCGGCCCCGATCGCTACTCCTGCCTTCGACAGCGCCGGTACCAGGCTGCGCTTCCCCGTCGCATGGCTCGGATCCAGAATCACTGGCAAGTGCGTCAACTCATTCAGCGCAGGAATCGCCGCGATATCACAGGTGTTCCGCGTGATCGTCTCGAACGTGCGGATGCCTCGCTCGCACAACATCACGTCCGGATTTCCGTGGGCCACAATGTATTCCGCGCTCATCAACAGCTCCTTCACCGTCGAGCTCAATCCGCGCTTGAGCAGAATCGGCCGACCACACTTCCCCAGCGCCTTCAGCAACATGAAGTTCTGCATGTTCCGCGCACCAATTTGCAGCACGTCCGCATAATTTGCCACCAGATCCACGTCGCGGTCGCTCATCACTTCCGTCACAATCGCCAGCCCTGTCGCTTTCTTGGCCTTCTGCAGCAGCTTCAGCCCTTCTTCTTCCATTCCCTGGAAATCGTAAGGCGACGTCCGCGGCTTGAACGCCCCGCCCCGCAACAGTTTCGCGCCGGCTTTCGCCACTCCCTCCGCTGAACGCAGAATCTGTTCCTCCGATTCCACCGAACACGGCCCCGCCATCACTACAAATTCCTCGCCGCCGATCACCGTTCCGTTCACGCGAATCTGCGTCTTCTCTTTGCGGAACTCCTTGCTCACAAACTTGTACGGCGCGCTGATCCGCATCACATTTTCCACTTGCGGCATCGCTTCAATGGATTCCAGGCAAGCCGTGACGTCGCCGACTCCGACTACGC
This sequence comes from Candidatus Acidiferrum sp., assembly GCA_035703315.1. Lineage (GTDB taxonomy): Bacteria > Acidobacteriota > Terriglobia > Acidiferrales > UBA7541 > Acidiferrum. The sequence continues at coordinate 8,372 of DASSYL010000525.1, forward strand.
CGATCACGACGCGCTCTTCGCCCTCGATCGAGTGCACTTTGTATCCGAAGTGATTCACCTGTGCCGTCACCGCATCAATCTCCTCGCGCGTTGCGTGCTTCTTCATTGAAATGATCATCGCCATTCCCTTTCGCGGGCCGGAGCCCAACAAATTTCGCCAAAAAATCGCTTCACGAGATTCTCCGAACCTGCCGAAAGCGCTTCATGGAAAATCGTGTGCTAAAAAATCGCGCCCAAAAACAAAAAAGGCCCACTCGGTGCGAGTGGGCCAAAACTCTTTGACTCTTCTTGCGCTTACAGAGACGCCCCCCGCCACCATTGTGAGTGGTCCGTAAATCGCCAATACCAATAAGGCGTCCGCATGTTTGCAAGTCTACGCAGAAATCCGCCGCAAATCAACTCGAACATTGCGCGTGCCAGGAATGGCAAGGCGTCGCTTACCACTACTGGTAGAGAATGACGGCGAGGCGGAAACGCGCAAACGGGGTGACCGTGGGGACTTCGCAGGCGCCAACGGCGGCGCGGCGGAAACGGCCGCTGGCGGCCATGCGCGCCAAATCATTGGGCAGACGGTTCAAATCCGAAGTCTCGAAGCGCGAGATCGTCACCGGCTGCATTCCGTAAAAAGCGCGATTCTGATCGCAGGTTTTGCGCGCCTCTTCCACATTCGCGATTACGCTAAGGCCGTTCGCTTGCAGCAGCCGGGCAACTTGTAGCTCCTGCTCTTCTTTATTCATCTGCACCACGGATGCGGAGAAATCCTGCGTCGCGTAATACTGTTCGCCGCGCCGCTCAATCGCGATGCCGATGGAGTTCACTTGTGGATCCAGAATGTTGGCGCGATGCGGCGGAGAATTCATCCAGGCGATGTGCAATGACTCCACGTCGGGGGCCAGCGCTACGTTCTCGGCGACCAGGCTGAAGCTGGCGCCGGCCATGCGCAGGCGCGTCTGCAAATCGGCTTCGCCGCTGAAGCGGTGCGAGAGAGTGTCGTGAGTAGCGAGGAGCGAAGTGTGCAGGCGAGCAGCGGTTGCGAGCGCAGTGTCCCACTGCAGCTGCCGCAATCCGAGCGAGGTGCGTTCGCGGTTGACGGCGTCGTAAAGGGTTTGTTCGGCGGAGTTGGAAGGACGTCCTGCCGGCGCGCTGGAAGCGCGCGGCACAAACCACAGCCCCAGGAACGCGGCCAAAGCAAATGCCGCAAGCAGGCGAGGTAGGCGATGAAACAACGTTCCGCTCATAGAGGTAATTAGAGCGGGCTGGATCGCTCATGAAAATGGAACGCGGGAACAGGTACGGGGGACGAAGGTACTGTTCCGAAGTACAGGCCGGAATTCTGTCGACTCAGATGTGCGCCAGGAATCGAGTGAATCCTGTAGGCGGCGTTTCTAGACACTTGCCGTGAGCGCGGCGCAAAATCCGGAAGTGCAACTTCCCTTGGCAGGATGACTTTAGTTTGCGCGGGGCGACTGTCGAGCTAAAGCTCCGACCCTCTATTAGCCGCGGACGCGGACGGCGCTGAAACTCAAGATGACGTGGCCGCCGGAAATTTTGCGGCCGAAACTCTTCATCGGCGTGAAGCGAGAGAAAAGCAGCATCTGATTGAGCTGATGCTGCATGTCGGGAGTACGCGGTCCGGAAAGAATCTGGTAGTCCACCATCTGGCCGTTCTGGTCTACGGTGACGTCCACCAAAAGGCCGTGCGGGAGGGCAAGCTCGGAATCGTGCTTTTCCGGTGCCCAGCTGCCGGGCGAATCGGAAAGCGCGATAAGCTCGGCGGGCTGCATGATGTTCAGCGGAACGTCGTTAGGATTGGCTTGAACCGTCAAACCGGGAGCCATGACTTGCAGCACGACGACGAAAATGAGCATGGCGGAAACGAAGCCGCCGGTGGCGGGAACGGTGAGCGGACGAAACACGTTGTCCAGAAGGATTTCAGCGCGATCTCGGACACGCTGCCAGCGCGTGCGCGGATCGAGAGTGTATTGCACCTGGGCCGCGGCGACTTTAATGCGGACAGCCAGATCGGAAGGCGGCAACGCGCGAGGCGCGCGGGAAAGCAATACGGCGAGTTTGCGGTATCGCTGCAGCTCTTCGCGACAGACCGCGCAGGATTCGAGATGCGCGCGCATTTCACCGCGTTCGCTGGAGCGCGCCGAGCTTTCGACAACATCGTCGAGATAGCCCGCCAGCCTGGACCGGACCGTGGAGCACTTCATGGCTTTCCCTCTTTACCAGACACCGAATCCGCGCCGGGAAAGTCGTCGAACAGACTTACCTGTGGCGCGAAATTCATCCGCTCCTTAATGAGTGCTGGAGCGAACGTGCCAGCAGAGAAACCGTGTGCCGCATTCGCCGCGTGTTCAGGCGATTGGCTCGCGCGATGTTCGCCGAGCAGCGGGTCGAGAAGTTCTTTGAGAGCGCGACGGCCGCGCAGGATGCGCGATTTCACTGTGCCGACGCTGCATTCGAGGACTTCCGCGACTTCCTCGTAGCTCAAACCTTCCAGGTCGCGCAGGATGACGGCGCTACGGAAAACATCGGGAACCTGAGCGAGCGCCTGCTGCACGACGGCCTGAATTTCTCGCGAAGCCAGCTGGTCGAAGGGCGTTGCGTGCAAGTCTTCGATCTCGATGCGGGCCTGGCCTTCTTCGGGTTCTGCGTCAATCGAAACATTTTTTTGCAGATGACGCTTGAACCAGCGGCGGTGATTGAGGGCCTCGCGAATGGCGATGCGATAGAGCCACGTCTTCAGCGAACTCCCCTGGCGGAACTGGCGAATGCCCTTGAAAGCCTTGAGAAAAACTTCCTGTGTGCCGTCGGCAGCGTCGGTGGGATCGCCCAGCATGCCCAGGATCAAGTTGAAAACCGGGGCGTGGTAGTGGGTGACCAGCCAGTCGAATGCGGCTTCCGAGCCGGATTGCAGCTCGGTGACCAGTTCAGATTCGTCATGGCCCCACGAAAGGGCGCTGGCCCAATCGGACACGCTGTGCCTTTCTGGCGTTTCACCTTTCGGCTGTTACTAAAATCGGTGGAACGCGTTCATGGCTTGCTTGCCGGGCTCTCGCCTAAAGGACTTCGCTCTGAGCGATTCCTTACCGGAATCGAGCCCTTGTCCGCTCAACTATTTAGACACCAGAAACGCGGAGTTGTTTCCGGTTGTCGAACGTTTGACAACTTCAATCTTGCACTTGCGGGGCACGGGATGCAATGGGACTGGCGGCGTACAGCGGCGTACGGCCTGGTGCTCTGCTTTGGAACTGCTGGGAGTCGGCCTGTGACCCACCCCGGTTTTTTCGTAAATGTTCATTCTAAAAGGGTTAGATGGAGCCCTCGTTCTGTCGGGATTCATTCTAAAGACGTACGAAGCGAGTCGTCAGCGAACGGAAATTTGCAAGCCCGCGGGCTGTACCTGGGATCGTTTTCGCAACAGTGGCAAACAGAGCTCACAAATGGACTCGTATTTGGCGGCGCGGGCGGGCGCGAGAAGGATGGCGGCGATGCGGCGAGCCATTTCCGGGACCTAGCCGACTTCTTCTTTGGTGACGGTCGGTGTAGTAAGTCGGCACGCCGCAATGGTTTTGGCAACGTAGAAAAACGCAGCGGCATAAGCCGCCGCTACGCTCCCGCACTACTTAAGCTGCCAGACTTCTAGCGGAGTTTGCGGGTGAGGGCGCGGAGGATGGTGATGGGGTGCGTGAGGAGAGTGGAGAGGCGGCCGAGGAGGGATTGGGGTTCGTAGAAGATGCCTAATTGCCGGA
>DASSYL010000089.1:0-9351 GCA_035703315.1 Candidatus Acidiferrum sp.
AAAGCGGTCAAAGCTGGTGTGAAAATGTCCTTCGGCACCGATGCCGGCGTTTGCCCCTACGACATGGCCGCCCGCCAGTTCGCATTCATGGTGAAGTACGGCATGACACCGATGCAGGCCATTCAGTCCGCGACCATCAACGCGGCGAAGCTGATCGGCAAGCCGGATCAGTTTGGTTCTATCGGCGTGGGAAAACTTGCGGACGTTATCGCCGTAGACAGCGACCCCATCGCCGACATCCGCCAGCTCGAGCACGTTACTTTTGTGATGAAAGAAGGCGTGATCTACAAACAATAATTTCAACTACTTCAGCTTTGGCGGGTCTATTTCTTTGCGAAACCGCATTCCCAACACCCTTAGGCACGTAGTCAGACCCACGGCTACACCAAGAATCACGAAAACGGCGAAATACGAGGGAATGCTCGCCGCCAAGTCCCTTGCCCGTATCCAACCAAGGTAGTTAAAAACCCATGCAGCAACAAATCCGACCACAACCGGGCCGAACACGGAAATGCTGGCCACCGCTAGGCCGGCCACAACTGCGTATAGAACACTTAATACCGCTCTGGGTGCGCTGTCCGGCATGGTCCTCTCTTGTATCCGCGTCAATCGGCCCGACGCCCAACCACTGATTTTGGCTTTAGAGAAACCAGAAGAATCATTCCTAGCAAAAGCGAAGCTACGCTGGCGGTTTGTGCGTTCGACAAACCCAAAAAGGATCGCGGGTTTAGCCGGATGATTTCCACCAGGAAGCGTGCAACTCCAGTCAGAATCAGATACGCGCAGAAAATCCAACCGGCCGGCTTATTCTCCTGCAAAAAGAGTGTGCCTGCCCGCCACAGCACAACGGCAATCAACATCCACGCCAGAAACTCGTAAAGCGGTGTCGGATGCACGCGCTCGGTCGTCGGCACTACGCCGTTCGGAAAGCTCATTCCCCACGGTAAGCCGGTCGGAATTCCGTAATCGCCGTCGCCACTCAGAAAACACCCGATGCGTCCAACGGCATAGCCTACGCAGGCTGCCGGCGAGCACGCGTCCAGAAACGTAAGTGAAGGAATTCTTTCCCGCCGGGCTAACACCAGTAGTGCCGCGAACCCGCCCAGAAATCCACCAAACCACGCGAAGCCATAGCGCGTAAAAATGAACGGCCGCGGGTCGGAAAAAAACTCGGCCGGCGATTCCAGAGCATGATAGAGCCGCGCCCCAACGATTCCGGCCAATCCGGCAATTCCGATGATCAAGAACGCATCCGCGCGAATGTCGCGGCGTCGGAAATCCGCCTGCAAAACGTAGGATGCTATGAGTAATCCGGTTGCCACCATCAGGCCAAATGTCGGCAGCGATAACGGTCCAAGATGCAAATAGGGAATCATTTTCTAAAGGCGTGCTCTCAGAAATTATACATGAGCGGATCCGCGCCCAGCCTTGGAGTCACTTCCGCGCACCGCGTACATCGCTGCTCCAATCGCCACCCACACGGCCAGCGCGACCCATTCATGCGATGAAAAATGCCCGGGAAACACGGGTACCAGCTTCATTGCGACCAACCATAACGCAACCAGCGCGCCCAGCGCGGCTATGACCCGTGCGCGCGGCCGTTTGTCCGCCAAATAGAACGAAACACATGCCGCCAGCCATCCGCTGGCCGCCGCCATCGAACCCACTTCCGTCACCGGCACCAGCAGGGCGTCGCCCAGACACAGCGCGACCATCGTCGCCACCGTCACAGCGATGATTGCCGCGGCCGGTGTTTGAAATCTTGCGTGCACGGACCCAAACGCTGCCGGCACAGTTCCGCGCCTGCCGAACGAAAACAACATTCGGCTGGCGGCCACAAAATTTCCGTTGAAGCACTGCAGCAGCCCGAACACCGCGGCAACCATGATCAACCGCACCGGCCATCGGCGATGGAGCGTTTCCCCGAACGCTTCCGCCGTCGCAAACCGTCGCCCCAGCAGTGTCTGCCACGGCGCCACGAACGAGACCGTGGCGATTACCAGCACGTAGAACGCCGCGCCGATGAACAGCGCCATAACAATCGCACGAAAAAATCCTCGCGAGCGAAAGTTTGGGTGCGCTTCTTCGGCTATTTTCGGAACGGATTCGAATCCGGTCATGAAGTACGGCACGATTTGCAGCACCAACAGCACCGACACCAGGGGCGTCGAACGAAAGCCCGGTTCAAAATTGGCTACCGACCCGTGCTGCGCGCTAGTCCCCGCGGCCAAAGCGAACAGGAGCAGCACAGTGCCAGCCGCCATTCCCTGAAACGTGGCGCTGCCCCGAATGCCGCGGAAATTCAGGATGCCCAAAAACAGCGTCATCAAGACGCCCAGCAAGAGTCGCGGCAGAAAAACCGGCTGTCCGTCGATACGGTACAGCTCCATCGAGTTGAGCGACGGCACCAGGTACGCGGCCACCTTGCCCACCGCGACAGCCTCCCACGGGCACACGATGAAATACGCCAGTAACATCATCCAGCCCGTGAAGTAACTTACGATCGCCGGAAACACTTGCGCCGTGTACGCCGCTTCGCCCGACGCATCCGGTAGCCGCTTCACCCACTCGCCGTAGACCCACCCGACCGGCAGCAACACTACACCGCCAATCCCGAATGCCAGCATCGCGCCCAGCGGTCCGCCGCGGCCCAGCCAGTCGTCCATCAAGACGAGCCAGCCAACTCCGATCATGGTGCCAAAACCCAGCGCAAAGTAGTCGCGCAGGCCCAATTTCCGCGCCAGTTGCGTGGTCTGTTCGGTCATGGAAGAGCGGGCATTGTACTCGCCTTCCTAGTAAGTGGCCAGAATTGACCGGGCGTTCACGCACCAATAACAAGGACGGCCTATTACTGATGCAGACGGACGAGGCTCGCGGCGCTCACCAGGTCATGCGCGCGCCGCTGAGCGTCTCTGCTGTATTCCACACAACCACAGCTCACTCACGAAAACTTCGCGTCTGAGTACCAAAGGAGAGCAGAGTTATGCATCAAAGTGTTCGTAAAGGAATGTCACTTCTGGCGGCCGCGGCGGTCAGCTTCCTTCCTGTCGCGCCGGCCTATGCCGATGAGGGTCACGGCCCCAACGGAAAACCAGGCAGGGTCACCTCGGTTTCCTCCGCAAATCCCAAGGCGGTAGGCGTTCCGGCACCGAATATTCTTTCGCCGGAGCTGATCGAAACCATCGTCGCGCAGGGCTCCTTTAAATTAGAAAATCCTGGCGATCAGAGTTACTACGGCTTCGGCAACGATGGACCTCCGGTTCCCGCGCCGGGCGATTTGCCATCCGCAGGCCACACGGTCGAAGCTACGAAAACCGAGCCGGACAAGAACACCTACCTTGTGCTTCACAACCAGAAGGGCGGCGACCCCAACTATGACTACGGCACCCACTTCCTCTTCCAGGGACATGAGAACGGTCCTGATGGCCGCGGCAAAATCACTCGGATCAACCTCGACGCCGATGGCGCTCATCGGGTCACTCTAATGGCGGAAAAAGACGTTAATGATCAACCGCTGCCGACTATCGATGGGTCGACCTGGTATCCATTCTCGGGGCATTTGCTCTTCACGTCGGAGAGCGGATCGAACGCCAGCATCCTGCAAGCGACTCTAGACGTTCCATCCGAGGTCGAAGACATCTCCGGAATCATTGGCCGCGCCGCTTATGAAGGCGTGCAAGCCGATCACTGGGGCCGTCTGATTCTGGTTGAAGATTCCGGCGGCAAGAACGGGACGGCATTCCCGCACGCCCGCCAGCCCAACAGCTTCGTCTATCGTTTCCTTCCCTACAATCCGTCCGACCTAAAAGCTGGTGGCAAACTCCAGGTTTTACAAGTGAAGTCGAAAGCCCACGCCGGCGCGATCCTCTTCCATGCGAACGACGTTGACGGCGACATCTCATCGCAGGATCAAAAGGACTTGCACACCTACGGCAACGTCTTTCAGACGACGTGGGTGACCATCCACGACACGGCTGTGCAGGGATCATCCCCATACAATGCCAATGCGGCGGCCAAAGCGGCCGGCGGCACTCCTTTCAAGCGCCCGGAAAATGGCCTGTTCCGTCCCGGCACGAACTTCTCTGAATTTATCTTCGACGCCACCGGCGACACCAGCGCCCTCACCGAGGCGGCTGCCTTTGGCGGGTTTGGCGCACTTTTCCGCCTTCATATCTCGGGAGACTCCGGCACGCTCTCGCTTGTTTTCCGCGGCGACCTGGCCCACACCGGCCTGGACAACTGTGGTTTCTGGGACCAGAACCGCATCGTCTTTGTCGAGGACGCGGGTGACGGGCTACACGGCCAACGCAACGCACTGGATTCCGCATATCTCTTCGACCTGAATACCGACTACAGCAACCCGGCCAATAGACCTGTTCGGGTGCTCGCGGAAGGCCGCGACGCTGCCGCGACACTGGATTCGCAATTCAGCGGTATAACCGGCTTCCAGAACGATGGCGACAACGAAATCACGGGCTGGCACCAGTCCGACGGCGATCCCACCGTCAACGGATTGCTGGGCGCAAAAATACCTACTCCGTTCCGGGCCGGCTGGCGTGTGTTCTGGACCCAGCAGCACGGCGACAACTACACCTTTGAAATTCTCGGAAAAGACAAGGCGGGCGACGACGACCGCGACTAGACGCTCGTCTGCCGCCGTTTCATTCCATCTCGACCATGAACAAAAGGCCTGGTTCTGTGAGCTGGGCCTTTTGCATTCTCTGCGGAAGAATAGTCCGCTCTGTTTCCTTCCTGTACTAGACTGAAGCCCTATGAAAACCAAAGAACTCATCCGCGAATCCGCGGATCTTGCCAAACCCTATCGCGTATCCAAAGGCGACGACTTCCGCCTCAAGGACTTCGACCCGGAAGACACCAACGGAATGAAGGACAAGAAGCAGGCCAAGGAGGTACTCGAACATAGCCGGGACCTGCTTTCCGAATTCCAGGAACGGCTCTACGCGCAGGACCGTTGGGCTCTTCTCATTATTTTCCAGGCTATGGACGCCGCCGGCAAAGACGGCGCCGTCAAGCACGTCATGTCCGGCATCAACCCGCAGGGCTGCGACGTCACCTCCTTCAAAGCGCCGTCCAATGAGGAGCTCGATCACGATTACCTTTGGCGCGCCCATCGCGCCATGCCCCAACGCGGCAAGATCGGGATCTTCAACCGTTCCTATTACGAAGAAGTTTTGGTGGTCCGAGTCCACCAAGACCTCTTCAACGCCCAGCGACTTCCCAAGGAACTCATCGGCAAACACATCTGGGAAGAACGCTGCGAGGACATCAACAATTTTGAAAAATATTTGGGCCGCAACGGCGTCATCGTCATGAAGTTTTTCCTGCACCTCTCCAAAGGCGAACAGAAGAAGCGTTTCCTCGAACGCCTCGAAATGCCCGAAAAAAACTGGAAATTTTCCATGGCTGACGTCAAAGAACGTGCCTACTGGAAGGACTACCAAAAAGCTTACGAAGAAATGATCCAAAACACCGCCACTAAACACGCCCCGTGGTATGTCATTCCCGCGGACAACAAATGGTTCACGCGCCTTGCTGTCGCGGGAGCCATCATCGAAAAACTTCACTTTCTCGACCTGCAGTTTCCCGAAGTGGACGACGACAAAAAGAAAGAACTGGCCCAGGTTCGCAAGGCCTTGCTCAAAGGCGAATCCTAGACCCGACAAGGTCGTCTTCCCGTTCAATTTCGCCGAAAGAGTCTCGGATTACTCCGGCCGCAGCACGATGAACGACGACGAGATGCTGTCGTGATGTATTGTCTTGTAGAAGCTTTCAAGCAGCGGTAAAACAAACGGCAAGCGCGCAATTCCCCTCTTCATGATATTTCGCAGTCCGCTTCTCCCCCGCATACTCCAGGTACTGCGCGCGAACCTCTCACTCGAAAGCGGGACTCGCAGGTGTTTCTCGATCCGCAAGCCGTATTTTGCCGAAACATGTTCGATCGTCCGCCAGCCGAGGAATTGCAAGTGATCCGGAAACTCCCAGTCAAAGATGGCGCTGCGCTTCACGTCCCGTTTCACTTCGCCCGTCTTTAGGATGACCTTGCCGCGCACAGTAAGCAGAGAGCGCAGCCGGTCGAACAGTTGTCCGATGTCGGGGATGTGCGAAAGCACGTTAATGAGAGTCACTACATCGAAGTGCCGCGCCGATTCAAATTCCTCGATCGGCACTTCGAGCACCTCGCACCCCGCCACTCTCCTCGCAAAACGCGCTCGCTCGCAGTTCAGTTCGATGCCAACCCGCTCCAGCTGCGGGTACTCCGCGAAGCGTTCCAGCAGGTTCCCGCAACCACACCCCACATCCAGGATTGCGGATGCTCCCGCGCACTCGCGTCGAATCTGTTCAAAGTACCTGTCGTAAAAGAGCTTTTCATTCGCGTACTGTCTGGCGCAGTGCAGTACTTCCATTCCTGCGTAGTCGTACTCGGCGACCGCTTCGTGATGCTGTTTTACATTCTTGGGATATGGATGAATGAATGACAGGTCGCAGGCTTCGCAGTGCACCAGCGTGTATCCGTTTTGCCGGAAGAGCGCCGCGTTCTTTTGTGAGCCGCATAACGGGCAACCTGCCGGTTTCACATCTTCAACGACTGAAGTGACACTTTCCCCCGAAACTCGAATGGATGGGCTTCCCATCTCCGTTCCGTCGCTTTCCGGCTGGACCTGGACCCCTTCCGTTCGGATGTGCTCAATTCTGCTGGGCTTCCTCTTCGGTAGGGACGATCTAATTTGGGTTGGGCTCGGACTGGGGAAACGCTGCGTTCACTATACTCTTTTCGCCCGACGGCGCAAAGATTCTCAGCCTCGCAAAAGCCATCTCCTCCCTGCGTCACCCGCCCCTTATTGTCGTAGAATGCCTCTCGCTGCGAACTCTACTATCTCTGGGAGATTCCACCTCATGAACCACGTCGCCGCCGTCATCGGAGCCGGATTCGTAGGCAAAGCCCACATCGAAGCCCTCCGCCGCATCCCGGTCCGCGTCAAAGGCACTCTCGTCAGTTCCGGTGACCGCAGTTCCGCCGCCGCCAAAGCGCTCGGCCTCGAACGCGCTTACTCCAGCGTCGAAGAAATCGCCGCCGACCCCGAAATCACCGCTGTCCACATCTGCACGCCGAACTACGTCCATTTCAGCCAATCCGCCACGCTGCTCCGCGCCGGCAAGCACGTCATGTGCGAAAAGCCACTCGCCATGGACTCGCGTGAATCCGCGCAGCTCGTCACCCTCGCCAAGGAAACCAATCGCGTAGACGGTGTCGCCCACAACCTTCGCTATTACCCGCTCTGCATCCAGGCAAAAGCGCTGGTCGACTCCGGCGCTATCGGCAAAGTGCGCCTCGTTCACGGCGGCTTCCTGCAGGACTGGCTTACCTATCCCACTGACTGGAACTGGCGCCTAGAATCCAAACTCGGCGGCGAACTGCGCGCCGTCTCCGACATCGGCACGCACTGGCTCGACCTCATCCAGTGGATCACTGGCGAAAAAGTCAGCGAACTCTGCGCCGACCTCGCCACCGTCATTCCCGTGCGCCACAAGCCGCGCGGCCACGTCGAATCTTTCTCGTCCGCCAAGAATGTCGCCACCGACGAAATTCCCATCGAAACCGATGACTACGCCTCCGTCCTCGTTCACCTCGAGCACGGCATCCACGGCGTCTTCACCGTTTCACAGGTCAGCCCCGGCCGCAAGTGCGCCTTGACTTTCGAAATCAACGGCAGCGATGGCTCGCTCTCCTGGAACGGCGAAGACCCCAATACGCTATGGATCGGCCGCCGCAACGAACCCAATGGCAAACTGATCAAGGACCCTTCCCTGCTCAAACCGGAAGCCCGCCCCTACGCCGCCTACCCCGGCGGACACGCCGAAGGCTACCCCGACACTTTCGTCCAGCTCTTCCACGACTTCTACAACTACATCGCCGCTGGCGATTTCAACGCCCCGCGCAAGTTCCCGACATTTCAGACCGGCCACGACGAACTCCTGCTCTGCGAAGCTATCCAGAAGAGCGCTCAATCCCGCTCCTGGACCAAACTCGAATGGGACTAACCTGCCCGCTGTTTCTTTCCCTATTGTCATTCCGGGGAGCGTAGCGACGAAGACCGCTCAACCTGCTAGCGCTTCCTGCGAGCACAATCTGCTTTTGATCGTTTCCGAACGATTCTGTCGTGGAAACTTCTTCGTTGCCATTTCCGTATCTAGTTTCATGCGAGTCGCCTCGAATCCATCGGTAGCTATTGTTCTTATTGCTTTGTTCCTTGCGATGACTTCGTCCGCACAATCCCAGTCAGAACCGGCGCCGTCAGCCCAAACTTGGATCGCCGAAGTCACCATCATCTCTCCCGAAAGCCTCGACCACATCTCCGAAGGCACCGTCATCCTCGAAAACGGCCGCATCCTGCGTATCGACCGGAGCAATCCCGCGCCCAAACCTCCTGCCGGCGTCACCGTAATCTCCGGCAAAGGCCAATACCTCATCCCCGGCCTTATCGACTCGCACGTTCATCTCGCTTCCGTTCCCGGCATGAACTCCGATCAGCACGCCGGCAAATCCCAGATGCTCGAAGCCTATTACCGCCAGCTCCCACGCTCCTACCTCTATTACGGTTACACCACCGTCGTGGACTTGGCCGTCTTCAGCCAAAAAATTCTGCAAGACGTTCGACAATCTTCCGTGCATCCCGATGTTTACGATTGCGGTGAATCTTTGCCTTTGGCCAACGGCTACCCCATGTCCTTCTGGCCGCCGGCAGAACGCTTCAAGCAGTTCCCCAACTTCATCTTCGATCCCGCGCAAGCCTCCAGCATTCCCGCTGAATACAAACCCGAAGACCACACTCCCACAGCCGACGTCGCGCGCGTCAAAGCGTCCGGCGCCATCTGCGTCAAAACATTCTTCGAACGCGGCTTCGCCGACAACTTCCGCTTGCCTGTTATCACCCCCGAAATGCTCGCCGAAACTCGCCGCGCCGCCACGCAATCGGGCCTTATCCTGTTTATGCATGGCAATTCCTTCGAGTCCCAAAAGTTCGGCCTCGCCGGCAATGTCGACGTCATGGCCCACGGTATGTGGCATTGGAAGGATCGCGATAAACAGCTCGACCAGGAACCCGATGTCCCCGCCGAAATTAGATCCACGCTCGATCAAATCGCCGAAAAGAAAATCGCCTACCAGCCCACCATTCAGGTCCTCGAAGGCGAACGCGTGTACTTCGAACCGGGCTACCTCAACTCCCCGGCCATCGCCAAAGTCGTTCCCAAAGAACTCATCGCCTGGTTTCGCTCTCCCGAAGGCCAGTGGTTCGGCAAACTCATAAACGAAGACCATCTCTCCAACGA
>DASSYL010000125.1:0-8729 GCA_035703315.1 Candidatus Acidiferrum sp.
CCGCTCAATATTGCTTTGCAAGTCCAGCCGAGGGGCGCTGGCAAGAGCGCCGACGATGCATAACCCATTTGTTGAAGAAACTGGCGGCGGTGGAGAAGTATCGGTGCGGCTCGGCGGCCCATCCGGCGTGTCCTCGAGTACGATTGCAGCCCGATGGTAGCATCGTTACAGTCGAGGCCAAAGAGTGCTGGGTCTCGGGTAAGCAATGAAAACGTTGACAGCCACCCGGCAGCCCAGCCTGCGTTGGGCGTCAAACTCGTCTAAACCTCTCCGACTCTCCGCCTGATTGCGACCGATCGAGGAAACCCCGAAAACAGGGGCAAGTTCTCGGCAATGCTCGAAAAAGCGGATGGCGTGAAGAAAAATACTTGACAAGGAAAAAGCCGGGGTGTAATTCTTTAGCCCATCGTAGTAGTTTTCAGTTAGGGGTGCTGTACAAAAGGTAAGCGTTTACATTTCAGGTAGCGATTTAGTCGCAAAATAGGGGGCCGTGCTCGGACTGCCGTTCCTTTTGTCATTTTGAGCGGGTTTGCTGTTTCAGCAGTGCAGCGTAAGCGTTTACTCAGTTTGCCGCCCTGTGAAATGAAGCCCTACAGCAAATGATTCGCGGTTGCCGGTCACGTGGTGTTCTGAGGAGGATGGTTATGCAACGTAACACCGTTCTGATTTGGGGTGGACGGCTGAGCTTGGCGGTTGCGTCATGCCTTTTGGTTCTTTTTGTTTCGGCGGCTCCGTCGCTGGCGCAGGTTGACACAGGCTCGATTTCCGGTGTGGTCTCCGACGCTTCTGGTGGCGCTATCAGCGGTGCCAGCGTCACGATGACCAATGAAGGCACAGGTGCGGAGTTGACCACGACGACCGGTGCTGAAGGTGGCTACAAGTTCACGCCCGTGCGCATTGGCGCCTACAAGATCACCTCGACGTTTCAAGGTTTTCAGACCGTCGTTCAGCAAGGCGTTGTCGTGAACGTCGGTGAAAACGTTGTGGCTAACTTTACGATGCGGCCCGGTGCCGTTACGGATACGATCACCGTCGAATCTACCGTCCCCGTGCTGCAGTCACAGGATGCTTCGGTCGGCCAGGTCGTGGACTCTAAAGCCGTAAATGATCTGCCACTCAATGGTCGTAACTTTACGTTCCTGGCCCAGTTGTCTGCCGGTGTAAATACGCCGCAGGCGGATACACGCGGCAACGCATCGACCGGCGCCTTCTCGGCCAATGGTTCGCGCCCTGCGCAGAACAATTATCTTCTTGACGGCATCGACAACAACTCCAACACAGTGGACTTTCTGAATGGCACCAACTTCGTCGTACTTCCACCCGTGGACGCCGTCCAGGAATTCAAGGTGCAAACGTCTGGGTTTAGCGCGGAGTACGGCCGCTCCGGCGCCGCTGTTCTGAATGCCACCATTAAGTCCGGCACCAATCAATTCCACGGCGCCGCGTGGGAGTTCTTCCGCAATGACAAGCTGGACGCCGCCGACTTCTTTGAAAACGCGGGTGGTATTGAAAAGGGCGCGCTCCGGCAGAACCAGTTCGGCGTTGCCGCTGGTGGCCCAATCAAGAAGAACAAGATTTTTATTTTTGGCGACTACGAGGGTTTCCGCCGTGTCCAGGGAACGGTAGCCACGGGAACTGTGCCGACTGCACAGATGCGCAGCAGCGGCTACACCGACTTTACGCAACTTCTGACGCAGGGTGGCACTGAAACCGACGTCTTGGGGCGAGTATTCGCCTCCGGAACGATTCTCGATCCTGTAACAACTCGTCCCGTAACCGCAGGTCAGATAGACCCAGTAACAGGTCTATTGGCGAGCAAGACGGGTTTTGTTCGCGAACCGTTTGGTTCGTGCCCGTTGAATACTACTGACTACACCAGCTCTGGCTGTCAAGCAGGGCTTAACGTACTGCCGGCGGCCCGGTTGGATGCAAATGCCATCGCGCTGCTCAATCTTTATCCGAATCCCACCAACGGATCTGTCTCCAGCAATTTCGCGGCATCGCCAAAGCTCTTCGAGCATCGCAATGCGTTCGACACCCGCATGGACATCAACTTCAGCGAAAAGAATCAGCTGTTCTTTCGCTTCAGTTTAGCCGACGACCCCCAGTTCATTCCGGGCATCTTCACAGGCATTGCCGATGGCGGCGGCTTCCAGCAGGGCGATCAAACCGCTAACGCCCAGCAGAGCGCTTTGGGCTACACGCACACCTTCAGCCCCAGCTTGATCAACGTCCTGCGTGCCGGTTTGAACTATCTGCACACCACTCGTGTTTCCCCAACTTCCAGTGACCTGAGCGATATCCCTTCGCAGTTTGGAATTTTGGGTATTCCTCAGGATCCAGAAAACGGTGGCTTGCCGGCCATCGGCATCAGCGGATATCAGACCCTGGGCACCAATGCCTTCTTGCCTTCCGATGAGGTCAGCTCTACATTCCAGTTGACCGATGACTTGACCAAGATTTATGGCAATCACACTTTCAAGATGGGCTTTGAGTGGCAGCACGTAAAATTCTCTACGTTGCAGCCACCCTGGTCCCGCGGCCAGTTCAACTTCGACGGTACCTATACCGACGTCCCTGGAACCACGAGCGGCAACGTTGGCATTGCGCAGCTGCTTTTGTTTCCTTGCGTGGCTGGCGATGCGACGTGCCCGACTTCACCGGCGGTTCCTGCTGCAATCCCATATGTCGGCGGACCGAATAACGTGTTTGTTTCCAACATTTCGCTTACCGATAACGGCAAAAACTACTACGGCACCTACATCAACGACGACTGGAAGCTCACTTCCAAGCTGACCTTGAACCTCGGCATACGCTGGGATTATTTCCAGCCCGTCTATGAACACCACGGCGCACAGGCCAACTTTATTCCCTCCGGCGATCCCACCGGAGGACCGGCGTACCTCATCCCGAGTGGGAATCAGGATCTCAGCTTCCTGACCAACGCGGACTGCTCCGATCCTAAGTCGACGTTCTTCAGCTGCCTACTCGCGAAAGACGGTATCGCGCTTTCAGTAGGCAAGTTCGGTAAGAGCCTGGGAGAAGGGCAGAGAAACAATTTTGCTCCTCGCTTCGGTTTCGCCTACCAAGCCACTCCCAAGCTCGTTGTTCGTGGCGGATTTGGAATCTTCTATAACGGTTTCGAGAACCGCGGATTCTCCCCGAACCTGGGCGAGAACTATCCGTTCCAGTTCAACTTTAACTACACCAACATCGATGCGGGGCATCCCTACAATAAGTTCCAGAACGGCGTGAACGGCTGCGTCGCCACTCCGACCGGCGGACCGACGTTGGAGACCGGCTTTAGCTGCTCGCCGCTCGACCCAACCCTTGTGGACGCCAGCGGATTGGGATTGCGTGGCATTCAGTATGACTACGAGACACCTTACTCGATGGGCGGCAATCTGACGGTGCAGTATCAGGTTACCCCGAGCATGTCCCTTCAAGCAGCCTACGTAACCACTCTTGCTCGCCACCTCGAGGTTTTCCCGGGGAACAACCTGGTTACTTCGCTGCAACCGAGTAGCGTTGATGTTACGACCCTCGTTCCATTTCCCCATTTCGGCCGCAACAGCAGCCAGGCCCAAACGGAAGGCAGCAGCCATTACCACGGGTTACAGACCCGTGTGGAAAAGCAGTTCCGTGGCGGCCTGAGCTTCCTCGCAACCTATACCTGGTCCAAGGTAATTACCGACGCTCACGATTTGCTTAACGGCGGCGGTGACAATGTCGGCTACCTTGGTCCCGACATTCCCGGCGTCGGCATTCAAGCAAATTTCGCTCTGGCTAACTTTGACATCCGCAACGTGTTCCATCTTAGTGGCGGGTACGAACTGCCGTTCGGCAAAGGCAAGAAGTTCTTCACCGGAGCGAGCGGCTTTGCGAATCAGGCTATTGGCGGATGGAGCGTCCAGTGGCTTGCCACGCTGCAAGGCGGGCAGCCACTCACAATGCCTTGTGTGAACGCGTCGCTTGCCGGTAACAATGGCTCCGGTGTGAACTGCGGCGCTCTTTTCACTGGTCAGTCGTTCAAGACCGGGTTACACACGAACTCAAACGGCAAGTTAAGCTGGTTCGGCTATGATCCCGCAACAGATCCAACGGGCGCTGCAAGTCCCTTGGCCGATCCGGCTGCTTGCACAACCGTGGGCTCGTGCACTGCCGCCAACCTCGGTGGTATTAGCCAGGTACCGGGTCCCGGTTTCCACCGTCTCGACTTCTCGATCTTCAAGGACTTTCCGTTTAACGAAACGCGAAAGCTCCAGTTCCGGACCGAGATCTTTAACATCTTTAACCATCCAAACTTCAACGCCCCTGGTTTCGGCGGCAACGGCGTGGTCGCGATCGGTGGTGCCACCAACTTTACCAACAGCCACTTCGGCGAAATTGGCTCTACCCGCGACAACCCGTACGACCCGCGGCAGATCCAGTTCGCTCTCAAGTTCATTTTCTAACCAGCAACAACCACCCCACCGGGGAGGTGCTTCGCGAGAAGCTCCTCCCCGTTTTTATTGCGGGGCGCTTCAGCCGGCGGCATAGTGCGGTGCTAACATCGGATTATCGTGATTCGGCCCACTCTGTATTTCTTCATGATCCTCTTTGCGCCGACAGTCTTTGGGGCTACGTGCCTCGCGCAGACGCCAGCGGCAAAAGACGACAGGGATCGCTTGTTCCAGTCCGCGGTCTCGTCTTACGAGTCCGGACGTTACGCAGAAGCCGTCGCACCCTTGGAAAAGCTGGTTCGGGTCGCTCCCAATACTTTTGAGGTGCACGAACTCTTGGGGCTTGTTTACGCAGCGCAGTCGCAGGACGCCAAGTCCAACGAACACCTGGTCAAGGCCGTCCGCCTCAAGCCGGATTCAGCCGAGGCTCGCTCCAACTTGGCCGCCAGTTACGCCCGTCTCGGCAAGATGGATGTCGCCGAGGTAGAATTCAGCAAAGCCGTTGAACTCGACCCCAATACCTACGACACCAACCACAATCTCGGCGCAGCCCTCGCCCACAACGGTAAAGTCGCAAAAGCCATTCCGTATTTGGAAAAGGCACAGAGTCTGAAGCCCGCCTCCTACGACAATGGCTACGACCTTTCTCTTGCTTATTTCGTCAGCAATCGCCTGAACGATGCACGCAAGTCCGTACAGTCCTTGTTGAAAGTGAAAGACACCGCCGAACTGCACAACCTGCTCGCTCAAATCGAAGAAAAAGACGGCAACTTCATTGCTGCGGCGAATCAGTTCCAGGCTGCGGCCCATCTCGACCCTAGCGAAAGCAATCTCTTTGACTGGGGAGGCGAACTGCTGCTGCATCGTACGCTCGATCCCGCCGTCGACGTGTTTCGCCAGGCCACCGAACGTTATCCCCAATCGCCGCGCCTCATGGTCGGCTTAGGCATGGCCTACTACGCACGCGGCAACTACGACGATGCGGTGAAAGCGTTCTTGCGCGGAGCCGATCTCGATCCGAATGACGCCCGCTGTTACAAATTCCTCTCTCGCGCCTACGATAGTTCGCCGAGCCAGGCCTCCGATGTCATAGAGCGCTTCCGGCGCTACGCCGAATTGCAGCCCAAGAATGGCCTTGCGCTCTATTACTACGCGATGAGCCTTTGGAAAGGCAAGCGCGCGCAGGATCCCGAATTCGATCCCAAACAAATTGATTCACTGTTGCGTCGTGCCATTGCCGCGGACCCCAAGCTACCCGAATCTCATCTACAGCTCGGCAACCTCAACGCCGACCAAGGCAAATTCGCCGACGCGATTCCCGAATACCAGCGTGCCCTCGAATTGAACGACGATCTCGCGGACGCGCACTATCGCCTCGGCCAAGCCTACGTGCGCACCGGCCAGAAAGACAAAGCTCAGGCACAGTTTCAGGTTTATCAGCAACTCCGCGCCGAACACCTCGCCGACCTCGACAAGCAGCGCTCCGACATCCGCCAGTTCATCTACAATGAACGGGCGCCAGGGTCAGTGCGTACGGACCATGAGATGAAAAAGGAGACCTCTCGCCCATGAGGAGCCCCTTTTTAGGCGTAATACCCTTCAGGAGTCGAGAGCTCGAGCCTCCGCGCAAGCGCGCGGGCAAGAACGGGGCTTTAAATCCTGGTGCGCCCGGGTGGCCCCCCTGTCCTGCCGCAACCCTCGAGAATTACCTGAACTTTCCGGCTACCTTTTCGTTACTTTCCGCTATGCCCGGAGCTTCCCATGCCTGATCGCAGCTCCAGCCGCGCCATTCGCGAGCTCTCAAGCCACCTGTCTTGGTCACGCCGGGAGTTTCTCCGCGATGCCGCTGGTCTGGCCCTCGGCACTAGCCTGCTTCCCGGCGGTCTGCTGGCCCGCTCGGGCGTCCTGCAACGTGACCGCAAAGTCGTCGTCATTACTTTCGGCGGCGGCGCCCGCGATCAGGAAACCTTCGCGCCCGAAGGCCAGGAAAATATCCCACACCTCATGAAGGAGCTGATTCCGCAATCCGCCTTCTTTACCCAAGTTGTCAATCGGGGAATTCTTGGCCATTACGTCGCCACCGCCAGCCTGGCCACCGGCGTCTATGAGACCATCAATAACTTCGCTTCCTTGCCGCCGGAAAATCCCACCGTCTTCGAATATTTTCGTCGCGATTTAAAACGCCCCGCTTCCGACGCTTGGGTCGTCGCACCGAGCAATGGCTTCAATCGCATCGGTGAAAGCAGTCATCGCTCTTACGGGCTCGGCCAGGGGGCGCGTGTCATTCTCCCCAAGCATCTGCTTACCGCCGCCACCAAAGGCGGCGCCGACTACGAGCATCTGCTACGCGACAATTACGAAACACCATTTTTTGCCCCGGAGATTGCCGGCAGCGAATTTGAACTCGAACAGTTGCGCGCGATGCTCAAACTTTCCGTCGGCGATTTCAAGACGCACGCCCTTACGCTTTCCAGCCCCGACGAACTCTCCGTGTACATCGTGCGCCAGCTCATGCGTCAGGTCGCGCCAAGTCTCCTCTGGATCACCATGCACGACATCGATGTCGCGCACGCGGGGGCCTTTTCTCTCTACATTGATGGCATTCGCCGCACCGATCGCCTCTGCGCGGAAGTCTGGAAAGCCATTCAGTCCGAGCCCGAATACGCCGGCAAAACCACGCTCTTCATCCTTCCGGATTTTGGCCGCGATTCCGACGAAGACTCCGCCGGCAATGGCTTCCAGCATCATCGCACTGGCGACGCCGCGTCGCGCACTACTTGGATGATGGCTCTCGGTCCCGGTGTTCGCGAAGGCGTTGTGCACGATCGCGCGCTCGATTCCACCGATCTGGTTCCCACCATCGGCTCCATCATGGGTTTTTCGCCCGTGCTCGTCCAAGGCAAACCCATCCAGGAGCTCACCTGAGCCGCCATGCGCCCGAGCGAACTCAAACCCGAACAGTTCAGCAACTATCCGCCGTTGGCGCGAAAACTCGCGACGGGAAATCTCACTACACTGCGTAAACTGCCCCTGAGTTTTCTGCCGAGCCTGCTGCGTGAAATCATCGAATACGACTACAAATTTCCCGCCGAGCGCCGCGCGCTGGAAAGGGAACTCGACAATCTCAGTTCGCTCTCCGCAGACCAATGGAAGGAATGGGTCGGCGAATTTGAACAAATCAAAATGTCCCCGGCGCTCGAAAAATTCGATTGGGTCAATTCGCCCGCTCAGTTTGTCGAGCAGCTCTCCTCTCACCTGTGGACTACGCACCAGCAGGACGCCTTCCGCAAGACCGCCACCGATTACGGCAATCGCTTGCAGGCCGCCGCTCCGCCGGAGAATCCGCCAATTCCCAGGCTGGGCATCGCCATTGTCGGACAGGGTGTGACCGCGAACGACTATCCGCTCTTCCGCCGACTGCGTTCGCACGGCGCTTACTACACAGGTGTAAATCCTGCTGGCGGCCTGCAAACGCTGCTCGATTTCGCGGCAAAACGTGCCAAGTCGGATCCCATTCCCTATGCGCACTGGTACATTGATGGCGGGCAAGAAGCTGCCTACGATCCGTCATTAGTTTCCGTTTCTTATCAAGCCCTCGAACCCGCTCGTAATATGTTGCTCGGCAGAATGCAAAAACACAGCGAAGCACCGGGAAGTGGCCCGGAAAATCTTCGCTCCGGAATGGCCGCGCTGCGTCCAAGTGATCTCCGCCTCGACAAGACCGCGCCTGATACCGTGCTGGCCCGCTTCCAGATGAAGCTGCTGACCGAAGGCTCCGGCACGCAAATTTTCAGCACGACATTCGCGCAATGGGCCGCGCGCGAGACGCTGCGCCGCGCGCAGCCGCTCACGCTCCTGGTACGTTTCGCGCCCCGTCAGCGCCAACGTCCCATGAACGAACTTCTTTCGGTCTCGACGCAAAAAATCGAGTTCGATCCGCAAGGTTCGCTCGTCGACGCCGACATGGGCGCCTACTACAACTGGATCAACCAGCAGCGCCTCACCGGCGCCGACCATTCTTCCTTCATTGCCTGGTTTGAAAATCACAACGAAGCCGTCGCCATCGGCCCCGCGGTCCCGCGCGGCACAATCTCCAATGCGCCAACGGATTTGAGTAAGATATTGAGCTGGACAGTGTAAGAAATGGAAAAGAAAAAATCGATATTAGAAACTTGATGCCAAGCAGTAGCTTTTTGCCAAAGGACGAAGCCGTTCAGAAAGTGCGATGGGAGTCGGGAGCGGCGCGCAAACGTTCGGCGCTGGTTTCTGCGGTGATGTCCCGCTGCG
>DASSYL010000299.1:0-2702 GCA_035703315.1 Candidatus Acidiferrum sp.
ACGTCCGTACCGCGCAGCCCAAAAAGCATGCTGGAAATCACGCGGCCGCTTGCCAAGGTCGCGGGGATACCAATTCCAACGCCAATCGCCAGCAGCAACAGGATCTCCCGCATCACCAGCCACAGCATGTCGGACCTCTTGCCGCCCAGCGCCATGCGAATACCGATTTCGTTGGTACGTCGCGTAACGACGTAAGACATCAATCCGTAGATTCCCAAGCTCGAGAGAAACACTGCGAGCATCCCGAAGAACGCTGACAGCTGAGCAATCAGCCGCTGATTGGGCATAGACTCGGCCACTTGCGTTTCCAGAGACTTCACGCTGGAGATAGCCAAATGCGGATCTGCGTCTTGAATGCTCTGCCGCACCGCGTTCAGAACTGCGCTTTCACTTCCTGAGTAGCGAATTTCCAGATCGTTCAAGTAAAAGAAATCAATCTGCGCTCGCGAGAGGTAATCGACATATTGCAATTCTTCATCAACGCCATGGACTTTTACATCCTTCACCACGCCGATGACTTCGATCGTGCTTGCATTCTGCGGATCATGGCTTCCATAGTGCCGCCCGATCGGCGAACCCTTTGGAAACAGGTTCCGCGCCATGGATTCGCTGATGACGCCGACGCGCTGCGAGGAAGCTGTATCGCGCGACTCAAATGTTCGTCCTTCTAACACTGGAATGCCCATCGCCTCAAAATAGCCGTTACCTACGACGTTGTGGTGCACGGTGCGGTCTTGATGGCCGTCCATGTAGCCTTCGACCCAGATAGAGTTGTTCCAGGTTCCCTCATCGAAGGTGAATAGCGAGAAGCTCGCTCCTCGCACGCCAGGCAATGTGCCGACGCGATCTTCGATTTGCTGGTAGATGGTGTTCAGTCTCGCGTCACCGGCACGATAGCCAGCCGAAGCCGGGTCGAGCTGAAAGAGAAGAACGCCATCGCGATTAAATCCTGTGTCCACGCGAGTAAGGTTGATGAAACTCCGCAAGAAGAGCCCCGCGCCGGTGAGCAGAACCAGCGAAAGTGCCACCTGCGAAATGATAAGCGTCTTGGCAAGGCGATGTTTGCTTCCCAGGCCCGCAGAAACCCTGCCTTCCTTTAGCGAATCTGTGAGCGGCAATTCCGTCGCGCGTAATGCCGGCGCCGTGCCGAACAACAAAGCAGTCGCAAGGGTCACGGCAAGCGCGAACAACAGCAATCGGAGATCGAGTGGAACCTTTAAAGGAAGGGGATCGCCGCCTGAAATCATCCTCAGCAACAGCCGGTTGGCCATCATGGCCAAGCCGACGCCAAGCGCCCCGCCGGCGAAAGCCAGGACCATGCTTTCGGTCAGCAGTTGGCGGATCAAGCGCAACCGCCGCGCGCCTAACGCCTGCCGCATCGCCAGTTCGCGTGCCCTCGCCGTCGAACGGGCCAGCAGCAGATTGGCAATGTTGCCGCACGCAATGAGCAGCACCAGCGCGACCACGGCCATAAGAATCTTCAGAGGTTCTGAAAACTTGACCCGCAACCGCGAAAAGCCAAGCGAGAATGAATGGAGATCCACGCTGGAATTCTCCAACTCCTTCATGTTTTCCGCGGTCAACGGAACATTCGGAAGCCCTTTCAGAATCTGCCGAAACAGCACGTTCACGTTGGCGCCGGCCTCGGCCATGCCGACTCCGGGTTTCAGCCGGGCGATCAAATGAAGCGATTCCGACATCGCGTCCGCATACCCGTCGTGGCCCGGCGGAATCTCCTTTTGCATCGCCAGCGGAATCCACATGTCCGGAGATTCACCGACTTCGTTTCCAAAAAATTCCGGCGGTGCGACTCCTACCACGGTGAAAACCGTCGATCCGACGGTCACCTTCTTCCCGAGGACGTTCGGGGCGCTGCCGAAGCTTCGCTTGCACCAGACGTAGTTTAAAACCGCTACCGGATGCGCATCCTTGACCTGATCGTCGGCTTGGTTAAGCAACCGGCCGATCACTGCTTCCACTCCCAGCGTCGGGAAGTAGCTTCCGGAAACCAGCTTGATGTGCATCGGTTCCGGCACAGAGTGGCCCTCGACCGTACCATGCGCCAGGTTGAGCAGGCTGGAAGAGGCCGCCACATCCGTGAAGACCTCATTTCGCTTTTGCATTTCTCGAAAGAACGGGTAGGAATACAGCGTGTTATCGGGGAAGGAGTCGCTGATTCCGTTGTTCGAGCCATCTCCAAAGATTACGAGTTCCTGCGGGTTTTTCACCGGCAGCGAACGCAGCAGCAGCGCGTCGATCAAGCTGAAAATGGCTGTGTTGGCCCCAATCCCGAGTGCCAGCGAAAGCAAAGCCACGAACGTGATTCCTGGACTGCGCAGCATAGCGCGTATGCCATAGGCCGCATCCTGCAAGAACTGCTCAATCCATTCCCATCCCCACGCCGCGTGGCTCTCCTCTTCGAGCAGCAGCCTGTTCCCAAATTGCAGTTTCGCTGCCCGGCGCGCCTCATCCGGTGCCATTCCGGCTTCGATGTTTTTCTGCAGCCGGAGCTCCAAGTGGAGCCGCATCTCTTCGTCCAGCTCGGCTTTGAATCGCCTTCCACGCCACAACATCCGGATTTTCCGAGCAAACTCGCCGGGCCAGCTCATAAACGCATCTCCTCAGGCCGTCTTGATCACGCGCGTGATGGCGCCGACTACGCGTTCAAAATCGGAAATCTCCACGGCCAATTGCTTGCGGCC
>DASSYL010000332.1:0-30328 GCA_035703315.1 Candidatus Acidiferrum sp.
AAGAGGAAGAAGAAGAGGAAGAAGAATAAGCACGGGCGGTGGGCAGTGTTGGACAGGGTCCTTGGCCTTACATCCGGAGGCGTTCGCGCCGCATCCAATGTAGGACCAGGCATGTACGTTCCCGTTGCCCGAAACACATGATGCGACTGCCCATTTTCTCCATCGCTGTTCTCGTCGGCTCGCTGATTTCTTGCGCCACATTTTCACTGGCACAGGATCCCGCGCAACCACAAGCAGCGCCAGTGCCAGCGCAGCAGCAACCGCCAGCTTCGCCTTCAGCCGAGTCTTCCTCCAAACAGAAACAGGCACAAAGCAAGAACACCCACGGCAATGATTTTCTCGTTCGCGGCACGGTTTTTACACCCGAGGGCCTCGCGCTGCCCGGCGCCGAACTGCGCATCCGCCGCAACTCGGAAAAAAAGTTCAGATGGAACGACGCTTCCAATTCGCGCGGCGAATTCGCAATCCGCGTAAAAATGGGAGCTGACTACGAAGTCGTGGTCCGCGCGAAGGGATACCAGGAACAATCGCAAGCGGTGAATGGCGCAACCGGTGAGCGCTTCAAGGATCTGGTCTTTCACATGCAACGTCAGACAGGGAAAAAGTCATGACCAATCGTCGCGCATTTTCATGCTTGGCCGCTTCGCTTCTGCTGCTGGTGATAGCGTCCGCTGTTTACGGCCAAAACACCAAGCACGAAGCGCAGCTAAAAACGGTTCGCGGCGTGGTGGTGGACAAGTCCGATAATCCGATTGCATCAAGCGTCGTGTTTTTGAAAAATGTCCGCACCAACCAGGTGAAGAGTTACATCGCGGACCATGAGGGGAACTACCGCTTCAGCGGTCTTGACCCGAACTCCGATTACGAGCTGCACGCGGAAAAGGATGGCGCGAAATCCCAGACCCGCAACGTCTCCAGCTTTGATACGCGCATGGATATCGTCTTGAACCTGAAATTGGCGCCCAAGAAGAGTTAGCCTTCCACAACAAAAATCCGGAATCTTGAACCACAGCCTGTGGAGCGATCGAGCCACTTGCATCGGGCTGCCGGCTTGCCTCACCATAACTCTTCGTCCAGGGCTGTTGGCAATACCGCTTCTTCGTTCTTCACCAGGTACAAATCGGGAGTAACTCGGCAGAATGTCCACTAATCCGGACGTGTTGATTATCGGCGCGGGGCTGGCCGGCTTGTCCTGCGCCCGGCATCTCGCGGACTCCGGAATATCCGTTGAGATCATCGAAGCCTCCGACGGCATTGGCGGACGCGTGCGCACCGATGATTACGAGGGCTTCCTGCTCGATCGAGGCTTTCAGGTGCTGCTCACGGCATATCCCGAAGCGCAGCGCACTCTCGACTACCATGCACTGGAGTTGAAGAAGTTCACCCCCGGTGCGTACTCCTGGTTTGCCGGCCGGATGAATCAGCTCGTCGATCCGTGGCGCACACCGGGCGGCTGGAGCACGGCTTTCAAATCCGATTTCGGCACTCTTTGGGACAAGCTGCGCATCCTCCGCCTACGCTCCCGCTTGCGCCACTCTTCCATTGAACAACTGTTTCAGCGGCCCGAAACTTCCACCTGGGACGCCCTGAAGTCCGCGGGCTTCTCCGATGAATTTATCCATCGTTTTTTCCGGCCATTTTTTGGCGGCATCCTGCTGGATGGCGAACTGAAATCCTCCAGCCGCATGTTTGAATTTATTTTCAAGATGCTTTCCGAGGGCGACACGGCCGTTCCGGCGCGCGGTATGGGCGCGATCCCCGCACAAATTGCTTCGCACCTTCCCGAAAATTCCGTACGCCTCAACGCGTGCGTCGAATCACTTCATGAAAATGAACTGACTCTCGCGGGCGGCGAGAGGCTGAGCGCGCGGGCCATCGTTGTTGCTGCGGACGGCCCGGCGGCGGCTCACGTCGTCGGCGAGGCCGAACCTGCTTCGCGCAGCGTCACCTGCTTCTACTACGCAGCTCACGAGCCGCCGGTGCCACATCCCACAATCGTGCTGAATGGTGACGGCGCGGGCCCGGTCAATAATTTTGCGGTGATGAGCCAGGTCGCTCCTTCGTATGCTCCGGCTGGAAAGTCGCTGATCGCGGTCAGCGTCCTGGGCACCCAGCAGCTTACCGAACAACAGCTCGGCGGCTTCATCATCGCGCAGATGAAAAGCTGGTTTGGTCCGGTCGCCCGCTCGTGGCGCTACTTGAAGAGCTACCGCATTCCACATGCACAACCGCAGCAATTTCCCGGCGCTCTCGAACCGCCGCAGCGGCCGGTTCGCATTCGGCCGGGCATCTACCTTTGCGGCGACCATCGCGACAACGCTTCCATCCACGGTGCGATGGTTAGCGGGCGCCGCGCGGCGGAAGCCGTTCTTGCCGATCTCGCGCGTTGAACATTCTGACCGCCCTTGCCCCGGGACGGGTTTGGGCGAGCTCGGATGAATTAGAGGTCCAAGGGTTTGACTTTGGACCGAAAAGCAATCAACCGCCGAATGGCCAGCGAGATACCCGTATAGGCGAGGAAGACTCCGCCGAGTGAAGCGACACTAGCTGCGCTTTGACCGAGAAGACCGCCGGCTTCGCCCGTATGCGCGAAACGTATCCATGCGCGGACTCTTCTGCCGCGGCTGCTACTTGAAAAAGGCTCCCAGCGAACTTCGTCGGCGGTTTCCCGATTCAGCGTCAATTGTGCGCGCTGGTCGGGACGGCCGCCATCGCCGGAGTCGATCTGAAAACTCACATTTGCGGATTTATCGGCGGATAGACGCATCGTAATGGTTCGCCATCCCGGAACTTTTTTTTCCGCCCGTGCGCACAACGCGTTCCATCCTTCCATTTTGAGTTTTTCTTGTCGGCTTGCCCGGCCTTCCGCGGGCCGCGGCGCTGCATTTGCCGGCGGCAGGGGGCTGCCGCTCAAGCGGTACACCAGATTGTTGGCCCATTGATAGGACATCACCGTTGAGCAGGCGACGATCACCATCAACGGTATGCACATCCAGAAGCCGATCGTATTGTGCCAGTTGAAATCGCGCGCACGGCCCGCCAGCCCGGGACGAAACGTCATTCCGGTTTTTAACGCGTTCCAAGTCCACTTCCGCGGCCACCAAAGATAGAACCCGCTGCACGCCAGAAAAAGGAATAGTAGATTTGCGGCTCCCGTAATCGCGCGCGCCGTAGGCCGCGTGGCTCCGTTTGCGCCGAGCCAGCGGTGAAGATTTTCTGCGCCGTCAAAGAACGCCCGTAGTTTCACGGCACGGTCTCGCAGTTCTTGCCCGTTATACGGGTTCAAGAAAACGGTGCGGCTTCTGCCAAACCCAAGTTCCACCGTGGAGTTTGCCTCCGAGCGCCAGGTGACTGACGTGGGTTGATCGGATTCGCGTTCTAGCGCTTGCGCCAGCAAGGCGTCCATCGGCAGCCGCTGTGCACCTTGATCCGCGGCGACCGTTCTTTCGTTGCGCTGAGCCCAGTGGACGATCTGCTTTTCAAAACCCAAGGCCGCGCCCGTCACGCACATCACCAGAATTACACTGCCGGCAAGCGTGCCCGCAGAGAGGTGTAGCCAGAAAAAAATTTTGCGAATGTTCATGGCTCGGGATGCGACACTCAGGCTTCCGCCCAGCGCCGCATCAGGTTGTGGTAGATGCCGGTGAGCTGGACCGCGCTTGGGCTCGCGGGGGCGTCGCGATTCACGCGCTGAATGGCGGTATCCAGGTCGAATAAGAGAGTGCGCTCGCCGTCATCGCGCACCATGCTTTGGATCCAGAAAAACGATGCGATGCGCGCACCGCGCGTGACCGGCCGCACGTGATGCAGGCTGGTCGAAGGGTAGAGCACCATCTGGCCTGCCGGCAGCTTCACGCTATGCACGCCATACGTATCTTCGACCACCAGTTCGCCGCCGTCGTATTCCTCCGGCTGCGCCAAGAACAACGTCGCCGACAAATCTGTGCGAATGCGATGGCCTGTCCCGGGCACTTGCCGGATCGCGTTGTCCACATGCGTCCCAAACGATTGCCCGCCGGTGTACCTATTGAACAGCGGCGGAAAAACTCGCAGCGGCAGCGCCGCCGAAATGAACATCGCGTTCTGTCCGAGCGCAGTTAGGATCAACTCGCCGAGCTGTTGCGCCTCCGGACTGCCTTCGCGCAGCTGCTGGTTGTCCTTCACTTGTGCGGACTGATGGCCCGCCGTCGCTTTTCCATCGACCCACTGCGCCGAATCCAAAATCTGCCGGGCCTGCGACACTTGCGCCACGGAAAGCACTTCCGGTATTGCCAGCAACATGATGCGAACCTTTCTTGCGAGACTGAAATTCAGCCGTCTCTGAACCTTTCTCAGAACTTGAAGTTGAGCCCGACCAGCGCCGTAAATCCTGCGCCCGGCACCAGGTGCGCGGGATGAACCTGGTCGATGTAGTAGCGATTCGCCAGATTGTAGAAATTCACTTGCAACCCGATATGCTCGGTAATCGGCCGGCTGGCCATCGCGTCAAACACCCAATAGCTCGGCACCTGTTTCACCAAACCCGTCGCCGGGTCAGTCGGCGCTGTCGTGCTCGCTGTCCGTGAATCCACAAACTGTGCTCCGGCCCCGGCTGTGAGCCGCCACGGCAGTGCGTGTGTCGTCCACAGGTTGAACGTATTCCTCGGAACGTTGGCCAACTGCGCGCCGACGGCTTGTGGGTAAAACTGCGAGCTCACCAGCTTGCCACCCAGGTATGCATAGCTCCCGAGCACCTGCCAACCGTCTGTGATTTTCCCCGTCACGGACACTTGCACTCCGTTCACCCGCAGCTCGCCGGCCAGCACGTTCAGCAGAGGATTGTCCGGATCAGGCTCGCGTGCATTCAATTTATCAGTCCGAAAAATTGCGCCCTCCAACGACAATCGCTTCCCTGGAAAGTCCCACTTCGTTCCCAGCTCAAAGGTCCGGTTATTTTCCGGAGGCAGGTTCGCGCTGCTGGCGCTCAATGACAGCGATTCCGCGGAGGGATTGAACGAGGTGCCGTAGTCGAAATAGATGCTGCCGTACGGTTTGGGCTTATAGACAAGCGCCGCGCGGTAGCTCGGTTTCTGGTCCACTCGATTAAACGCGGCGACCGGCGCAACCGACTGGCTGTAGTCGGTATCGAAGCGGTCCCAGCGCAGTCCTCCGATCACGCTCCACTGTCGGTTCAGCTTCACCGTATCCACCGCGTAAGCGCCGAAACTGATCGCCAAGGTATTCACATTCGATGACACGGTCGAGGTTCCGCTGAATGGCTGGTTCTGATCCGGATTCAGCAGATTCGTTCCCGGAACTCCGCTCCACAGAAAACGGGTCGGTGAGGACGTCTCTCGGCCGCCCTCTACTCCGGTCACCACCGCATGCTCGGCAAAGCCCGTCCGAAACCGGAAGGTCAGGTCGAGCTGGTCTCCCAGGTAGGTCTCCAGGCTCTGCACCGCAATTTGGTTCCGCGTCACCGAAATATCTTCGAGCGGCGTGCTCGGATCCGGCGTTCCCGCGATGCGTGCTTCTGTAATCAGTGCGCCGCGCTGGTAGTGCCCGTAGCGCACTTGGTTCCGCAACGTCACCGCGGTTCCGAAATCGTGGTCCACTTTTGCTGTGGCAACGTCCACGTCTGTTCGCAGGTAGTTTCCGTCGCGGAATCCGTAGTAATTGCTCCGCTCCACCGGTGCTGGTCCGTTGAAAAGCCACGGAATTCCGTAATCGGGCGTATCATCCGCTTGCTGGTGGTAGTAGCTCAACGTGAGCCGCGTCGTCGTACCCAGGCCGAACGCCAGTGACGGCGCCACACCAAACCGCCGGTTCTCCGCAACATCGCGATCCGCCACCTGCGAATCGTGCCCCATCACGTTCAACCGGAACGCCGAAGTCTGCCCGATCGGCTCGTTCACATCCGCGGTAATTCGGCGCGTTAAATCGCTGCCAAACTGTAAAGTGCCGCTAGAGAACTTTGCCGCCTCCGGAGTCTTCGTTTCCTGATTCACCACTCCGCCGGTGGATCCCCGGCCAAAGGTCATTGAGCTCGGCCCCTGCAGCACATCCACGCTTTCGTAATTGAACGGATCGCGGTAATAACTGCCGAAATCACGCATGCCGTCCAGAAAAATGTCATTGCGTCCTGAAAAACCGCGGATCGTCAGGTTGTCGCCCTGTGCCCCGCCTTCGCCCGCTGCCAGGCTGATCCCCGCTACATTTCGCAGCGCATCCCGTAGCGTGTTCACGCCTTGCTGCTCCAGGATCTGTTTGTCGATCACGCTGATCGTCTGCGGCGTGTCGCGCAGCAATTCCGTGTACTTCGGCGAGCTGATCATTTGCGGCCCGTCCGCCGAAACTTCCACCGAAGTCGCCACTTGCGCCAATTGAACGGTGACCCTATCCGCCGCAACAAACCGATAACTCGCACCGCTATCCGCCACCAGAAGTTTCAGCGCCTGATCCGGCGTGTACAAACCCGTCACGCCCTTGGAAGGCAGCGTCCGCAGCTCTTCGTCCGTAAAATTTACGGAGATGCCGGAAACTCTTGCGAACGCTTCCAGTGTGTCGCCCAGACTTCCTGGCGCGATTTCAAACCGCCTCACCACCAGCGCTTGCGGTCCGGTCGGAGCGCCGTCTTTCCCTTTGCCCCCGGAAAGAGGGCCAGCGACTGCCACTTTGGTTACGCCAAGCGCCGAATACGCGAGAAGAGTGCCCATCGCGGCCCACCGGTAGGTCACCGGCCAGCGGTCTACTCTATTGATTTTAGGTAGTTTATTTCGGTCCTCGCGCTTCACAGCCCACCCCTGCGTTTTTTCTTGATGTGCCCTACCGCCTACTTGCAAGTCGTTTGCAATCACTGCCGCCATTCTTTCCTTATTGCAACTCACTGTCAACTGGACTGCGCTAAACGGCTTCTTTTGCTGGTCGAACGGTTGATATACGACCTGAATAGTCCTATATCCTAACACGCGCTCGTCGCCCTCGGCAATTACTCGCGCCTTTGTCTTGACGCTCCGCCAAGCTTTGCTTCCCCCAGTTCGTCCGCCCCAGAATTCGCTCTCTCGTTCTCGCGCGCCGTCCTGGTGCGAGGGCGCTTCATCGGCAACTTTCAACCAAACTGTTTCTACTTGAAACGATTTTCCACAAAAGTTTTCTAATAAAATCCTTCGTACTATTGACCATGGAACTGTCCATTTGGACACTGCCTACATGGCCCGTTATTCGGCCTTTCTAGGCCGTGCCGTAGAAGTCCAATACCGCGCCGGAGACATTTGCCTTCCCGCCTCCGGCACCTTCGTCGCCGATTCCGGCCGTTCCATCTTCCTCGAGCAGCACTACGAGCAGTGCGGACAGCAGAAAAATTTCCGCTGGGAAATTCCCTACCAATGCATTGTTCGTCTGGAAGAAGTGGAAGCTGCGCCCACATCTCTGGCACCTTCAGCTGCGGCTGAAGTGCTTGGTTCGCCCGTTACGGCCGCCGAATCTCTACAAGCAAACGCTGCTCACGCCTCGGCTGGATCTCCGCTTCTTCCCCTGACTCGGCGCCCGGAAACCGCGTAACTCGGACGGCTGCTTCTAGTCCGTTCGGCTTCCTAATTTTCCTGCGCCATGGTTTCGCAGCGGTAGCTTTTTGCAAAGGTTCTGCCAGCTGGTCGGCGTATTCCTAGCGCGTTACAATCCCTTCGCGTATTTCATCCCAACCGTTATATCTTTCGGAGGCACTCTTGCCGCAACCTACCGTCAGCCTCATCGGACTCGGCCTCATGGGCCGCCCCATGGGACACAATCTCCTCAAAGCCGGCTTCCCGCTCGTCGTTTGGAACCGCACTGCCTCCCGCGCCGACTCGCTCGTTGCCGCCGGAGCACGTTTGGCGGCTTCTCCCAAAGAAGCCGCGGCTGCAGCCGACCTACTCATCACCATCGTCAGTGATCCTCCTGCCCTTGAACAGGTTTTGTGGGGTGCGGACGAAAAATCCGGCGGCGCGTTCGCCGCCATCAAAAAAGGTGCGATCTATCTGGACTCCAGCACCGTCTCGCCCGCCCTGGCCCGCAAAATTGCTGACGCGTCAACCTCAGCGGGTATCCGCTTCCTAGACGCTCCCGTCACCGGCGGTACCTGGGGCGCGGAAAAAGGTGAACTCCTGTTCATGATCGGCGGCGATGCACAAACTCTGGAAGCGGCGCGCCCGGTTGTTTCCGCCATGGGCAAGAAAATCTTCCACCTCGGCCCCAACGGCGCGGGCCAAACCATCAAGTTAGCCATGAATCTCTTGCTGGCCCTTCAGGTGGACGCCTTCGCCGAAGCTCTCGCGCTCGTCACGGGCGCCGGCTTAGAAGGAGAAAAACTCATCAAAGTCATGCAGTCCAGCATGGCCCGCTCTGGTGTCCTCGACGTGAAAGCTCCGGTCATGCTCAAAGCCGACTACAGGCCCAGTTTCCCGCTCCGCCTGATGCACAAAGATCTCAGCCTCGCGCTCGAACTCGGCAACCAACTTGGCATTCCGCTTCCCGCCGCAGCTGCCGCCCGCGAAGTCTACAACTCCGTCAAAGGCTCATCGAAAGACGATCTCGACTACGCGGCCGTCTACAAATTCTGGCCTCGCTGATGGTTGCCGCTTTCGTTTTCTACCTTCAAAGCGGCGCAGCATGCTGCGCCCCCAGCGCGACTGGATCCGCTACTTCAGGGTCGACACATTCTCCCCGGCGTGCAGCGAAATCAGTTTTCTATTCCACACTAAATCGCCGCTAATCCCCGCCGGCAGCGTCACCTTTGCTTCCCAGCCATTTCCTACCCGCCGATACTCTACCTCCACCATCCCCTTCGGCAACGGCATCGCCGCCTTGACCTCTTTTAACTCACCTAGATGCGGCTCAATCACTACCTTCTCAAACCCCGCGCTCCCAGGCCTTATGCCCGCCACGATCCGCAAGAAATCGTAATTTGGATGTGCGCTCCACGCATGCGAATCCGACCGCGTCGGCTCGGGCGATTCCGCCCAAGTCGTCAATCCCAGCCCAACCATTTCCCGCCACGGTTCGAGCAATTTCAAATACCCGTCGCCCATCCCCGCATGCTCCACGGCTCGTGCCAGATAAAATCGAAAGTAGTAAGTCGCCGGGGTCATTGCCGGCGCTTCACCGCTCGCCGCAATTCCCGCAATTCCCGCATCGCTCCTGGACAAAATCTTCGCCAGCACTTCCTTTTGCCGCTCCGCCGGAATCACGTCCAGCCAAACACCCAAAATGTTCGCGTGCTGACTGAAGTGTTTTTGCGCCGGCGTATCCGCCAGCAATCCAAATTTGTCGTTCCAGCAAAACTTTCGCACTGCCCGACTAGCCCGCTCCGCTGCTTTTTCGTACTTCTCCGCCAAGCTCGCGTCGCCAAAGGCGCGTTCCAATTCCGCCCCGTACCGCAGCGCCTCGACAAACTGCAGCGTCATCACCGCCGATCCGCCATCTTCATCCTGAGACGGCACACCATCCCTGAAGTCCGCTCCCCAGTCCACAAACGGCCACCATGAAATTCGCCCCAGCAAACCATCCGCCCGCTGCCGCCGCAAAAACCAGTCCAGCGCCGTCCGCGCTCCAGCCACCTGCCCGCGCACAAACTCCGCATCCCCGCGATACATCCAGAAGTCATGCACCATTCCTACCCACATCAACGAAAACGTCGGGATCATCTGCACCAGCGATGACGGATACCGGCTTTGCGTCAAGCCATCCGGCACGCGCGAAGCATCAAACGCCTCGATCGCTTGCCGCGCCAGCCGGTCGTCGCCCGCCACGGTGTAGGAAA
Source organism: Candidatus Acidiferrum sp. (assembly GCA_035703315.1). GTDB lineage: Bacteria > Acidobacteriota > Terriglobia > Acidiferrales > UBA7541 > Acidiferrum. Next base: position 9,776 of record DASSYL010000332.1, read on the forward strand.
TCAGCGCCTGAATCCGCGTATCGCCGACGTACTGCAGCCGCTCCCAATACGGCGTGTCCATATACGTGTCGTGCGCGTCCAGCCGCGCCGTCCGCCAGCCAATTTTCCAGATCGGATCCAGCGAAGCGTCATCTGCATGAAAATACGCCTTCTCCACAAACGGATACGCGCTGAACCACGTCCGCAACGCCTCAATTTTCACCGGCTCGTCGTACGTCTCCACATCTATCTGCAAGTACCGCCACGTCCGCCAACTCAGCGGCGAAAACTCGCGCCGGCTCGAGCCTCCGCCGGGCAAAAATTCGTCCACCACTCCTTCGATATGTTTTCCTTCAATCTGATTCCGGTTGCCCTTCTGTCCCCTATCGTCCAGCAATGCTTCCGCGTACGTCAGCCGAATTGTCGCTCCGTGTCCTTCGCTCGCCGTCACCACCGGATACCCCGTCGTCAGCTCCCCGTTATCAACTAGCACGCTGCACTGGCTTCGAGCCGGCAGGGTCATTCCTTCACGAAGAAATTTGCCGGAAGCCGCGGCGCAGCTGGTCCGCACGACTTTCCCCGGCGCCATTTCCGTACGTTCCATCGGGGGCAGCGAATCCCGCACCAGCTGCCAGTTGTTAGGCGCATCCTGCTCCTCGCGCAGCGCCCCGCGCCCCAGCCTCACCGCTTTGTTCCAAAGGCTCCGCTCATTCGCGCTCGGTATCGCTCCAGTCGCGTACCAATCGAACCGCCCGCCGTCCCAGCGCTCTCCCGGCTCCGCCGCAAAATATCCATTCACCTTCGGTTTCAACAACGAAATCCCTGTCTCTTCTTCCACTTCCCACGTAACATTCGTATCCGCCACGCGCTCCGCTTCGCCCACTCCGTGCAGCAAAAACCCCGCCCGCTCGCTCATCTGCGCGATCGCAGCATGCGTGCCGAAGTGCCACACCGTGGCGGCCAGCGCATTTCTTCCCGCATGGAGCAGCGGCCCGATGTCGTACGTTTCATACCGCCAGTGCGCCAGGTCCGCGCGGCTCGGCCCTCTTCCGGCCTCCACTCCATTCACATACAAGATGAATTGATTGTCCGCGCTAACATCCACCACAAACTTGGTCGGCGCCTGTTTCAACTCAATCGTTTTTCGAAAATGCAGCACCACCTGGTCTCGCTCCGCCGCTCCCGCCGCCGTGATCCACTGCGCACTCCAACGCGTCTCCGCCGCCTCCTGCCCTCGTCCCACACTCGAGGCGAAAAACCAGAGCGCAGAGACGGTGATATTCACCCAACCCCGTACCATTCGGTTCATGAATCACCTCGGGAAATAACGGTTCGTCCTTTTGTTTGCCGCTGGAATTCTAGCTCCGATTCTCGGTTTCACAGCCGGTGCCTCGGGAAGTGCGCAATCCGTTCGGCCACAAATTCGCGTGGAGCGCGACGTGTAAGGCATGGGTAGCGGATGCAAGGCGTACCTCTCATTGACTTACTTATATTTCATACTTGCGTCATGGCGCGTGAAATCTCCACTGCGACCAGTAAACTCGTTATCCCCATTCGGCTTCGCAGGAAGTATTCGATCCGAAAGGGCACTAAAGTCTTTTTCATAGAAGACGAGCATCGACTGATCCTCGAGCCTGCCGATAGTCAGTTCATCAACCGGCTGCGCGGTTCCCTCAAGAGCAAGACTTCCGCTCTCGATCTGCTGTTGAAAACTAGGCGTGAGGAACGAGATCGTTGAGGCGCTTCGTTTTCGATTCCAGCGCGGTTATCACGTTTTTTGAAAACCGATCTGGTTCCGCGCGCGTTACTGAACTCCTTCAGGACGCCCGGCAAGATAAGTCCAAACTTCTGATGAGCGTTGTTAACTGGGGAGAGTTCTACTATTCGGTTGTGGAATACCAACGGCCCCGGAGCGGCCGTCACGTCATTGAGCGGATGAGTCGCCTAGCGGTTCGCCATTGTTTTCGCCGACGAAGCGCAGACTCGCCAGGCCGCGGAACGGAAAGCGGAACAGAAGTTGCCCTACGCTGATTGTTTGCAGCCTCCCTGGCCGTAATTCGGCGAGCGACACTGGTGACGGGAGATTCCGATTTCTCCAAGTTGAAAAGAAAGGGTTCCTTGCTTCTTTTGTAGTTTGGCTGCGCGCCGGAGTGCTCCTGCTCCCTTCATGCTAAGATTCCGTCACTTACGGAGGGCCCTGATGAACCGCAGCTTTTTCACGCGCGCCGCGTTAGCCATTTCCATCGCAACAATTTTCGTTTCCCCTGCCTCCGCCCAACAAACGGAACCCGACTGGTCCAAGGTCGAAATCAAAGTCAGCAAAGTCTCCGGCAATATCTACATGCTCGAAGGCCAGGGCGGCAACATCGCCGCCTCGGTCGGCGAAGACGGCATCGTCATCGTGGACGACGAATTCGCTCCCCTGGCCGAAAAAATCCAGGCTGCGCTCAAAAATCTCAAAATCACCGATAAGCCTGTCCGCTTCGTCATCAACACCCACTATCACGGCGATCATACCGGCGGCAATCCGCCTTTCGCCAACTCCGGTTCCACCGTTATCGCGCAGGACAACGTCCGCAAGCGCCTCATCTCCGGCGGTATGGCCGGCAACGGCGGCTCGATCAAAATGGAAGTGAAGCCTGCCGAAAAAGCCGCCCTCCCCATCATCACTTTTGAGCACGACGTCACTGTCCACCTCAACGGCGAAGACATTCGCGCGCTCCACTTTCCCGCCGGCCACACCGACGGCGACGCCATCATCTTCTTTCCCAAAAATAATGTCGTCCACATGGGCGACGACTTTGTACGCTACGGCTTCCCGTTCATTGACGTGGCCAGCGGCGGCAGCGTCCAGGGCATGGCCGACGGAGTCGAAAAAGCCATCGCGCAGCTACCCGCCGACGTCAAAGTCATTCCCGGGCACGGCCAGCTCTCGAGTCTCGACGACGTCCGCGCCTACATCCAGATGCTCAAGGACACCACCGCCGTCGTCCAAAAAGCCATGGCCGCCAAAAAGACCCTCGATCAGATGAAACAGGAAAAAATCCTCGCCCCGTGGGCCAAATGGTCCGGCGACTTCGTCAACCAGGACACCTTCATCGAAACCATCTACAACTCCCTAACCAACCACCCCGGCCCCTTCGTCAAACACAATTGACGCACCCCTATTTTTGCTTCTTCGAGCAAAAAAAAACGTTTCTAACGAAGTTGGCTGCTATTTTTTAATGAAATTATTTGCCATTGAAGATCGGGCGTTGGCTAAACAGCTGAAAACTTTATGGGCGTTAGAAGCACCTACGCGTTCAAAGCACGCGATCCTCGGAGCATCGATCTGCTCGGCCTCGGCACCACAAGTCACGAGCCGCTGCCGTTCACGGCTTCGCGTTGGGAGAGAAAAACCCGATCGGCAAATCCTTCGCCGTGCGCAAACCCGCCGGCGCATCCAGAATCACCGGAATGGAATTGACGGCTACCGACGCCGTAGCAATGTCGCCATGAGAACCGCCAGGAATCGTCAAACTAATCGTCGGATGGCCGGTCAGCGTCACCGTGTCCGCGGGATCCTTCGCGCCGACGTACATCTGCAGCTCCAGGTAGATCAATTCCTTGCCGCCCGCCAGCCCGCGCGCAATCTGATGAACGCCCGCCGCCTGCCCCGCTTCCACCGCCAGAAATTCCGTCTGCACCCGCTCCGTCGCGACTTTGGGTTCGATCGTTTCGGTGATTTCGTCCACCGCCAATCCCAGAGCGTCCGCCACCATGGCCACCGATTCCGGCAAACCGACATGCTTGATTGTTCCTTCGGCGACTCTTGCGCGGAACTCTTCCACGCTCATCCCCGCGCCGATTTTTTTCTGCAGCGGCAGCCGGCGTTTCGACGCATCCACAATCCGCAAAGCTTTTGCGTGCTCGATCCGCTGCGAAACCGCCGCCAGCGTGATCACCAGTTTGTCCATCACGAATCCCGGATTCACGCCGGTACCTACCAGCGCCACGCCCCAATCTTTCGCTTCTTTATCCAACTGCGCGGCCAATTCCGGATTGGTGCGATACGGATACGAAAGTTCCTCGCAAGTCGAAACCACGCACGAACCCGCTTTCAAACATTCAATCAGCTGGTCGGCAACTTTCGCCAGCGAAGACGACGTCGTGTGCATCACGATGTCCGCGGCCTGCGACAATACTTCCTCGGCGTTGTCCGAAACTGGCACGCCCCACGGCGCATCGGAGGCGCCTACGACTTCGCCCAGGTCGCGCCCCACTTTCGCGGGATCTTTGTCGATCGCTCCCACCAGCTCCACCGACTGCTTTTCCCGCAGCAGCTTCGCAATCGACGCCCCTATCGGGCCAATGCCGTACTGAATCGCGCGTATCTTCTTTTTCACAAGCCTCTCCGTCTCCCCGAAATCGTTGCCGGGCGCACACTGCCGATTCTTTCGCGCAGCGAAACCTATACGATAAAGGATTCAGCCAGCCCAGGCAAACGATTCGGGGGCCGTCGTTTTGGCATTCAGGGACGGGCGCGCGGCGTGGTGTCCGCTTGCGTCAGGCCCACGGCCCATTTGATTGCTGCGACGTACATGGCCTGCATCTGTGGATGGTCCCAATTCTGCTCCACATGCCCCAGCGTCGAATAGAAAACTCGCCCTTTGCCATACGCCTTGGCCCAGGTAACCGCAAAATCTTGGTCCTTGCGATGCACACGCGGATTACCCAAATCCAGCTTGCTCGCGTCGAGCCGCATCAGCACCCGCACTTTGTCCCGCGAATATTCTTTCATTTGATAAATCTCGTCTTTCAGCACAAACGACTTCGGCCACTGCTTCATGCCGGGAAACACGGGGTCTTCCACGACGATCGGTGCGTCGAACGTGCCCCACGGGTGCTCGTCGAAGCAGCCGCCGATCATTTCGCCGTACTCCGGCCAGCTCGTAAAAGTAATCGTGGCGCTGTGCACGCCGATGAATCCCTTTCCGTCGTCGTGCACGAACGAGAGCAGCGCAGCTTTCTGTTCCGCATCCATTTCCAGCTCACCGCCCGTATAGAACAAGACGGCATCAAAGTCGCTTAGATTTTTGGCGTTGTATTCCAACTTCTTTTTCGTCAGCGCTTCTGTGTCCGTCCGGATCGTCGTCGTCCAGAGCCCCGATTCGCGCCCGAGCCGCTCGATCGTGGCCATGGCGTGCGACACTGCTTCGTGCCGGTAGCCCTTTTCTTCGCCAATGATCAGAAGGTGTTTTTGCGGCTGCGGCGCATTCTGCGCCGTGCAACCATCGCCAAATACGACCAAGGCAAGGGCCAGCAGGAGAATCTTTCGCGCTTTCGTCATTTTTCCTGCTCCTTGGCTTCAGTGGCCCGAGACGGAATTGCGGCAAAGGCGAAAAGTGTTGTATCACATTCTCCGCAAGAGAATTCCAGACATAATGGCGACCGCGCACCGGCGGCCAAAGTCCTATGGCGCACACGCGCATCCGGATTCATAATGTTCCTGACGCCAAAGCTGCCTCCCTCCAGACGCTTGGCCGCAAATCCACGGAGGTGCACATGCCGGCACGCAAACTCACTGATGACGAAATCCACAAATTGCTCAGCAGAATGAACGGCTGGGGCGCTGCGAACGGAAAGCTGCACAAAACATTTGAATGCAAGGATTTCAACGCGGCGTTTGGAAACATGACCCGCGTGGCGCTGATTGCCGAGGCCATGAACCACCATCCGGAGTGGGCCAACGTCTGGAACCGCGTTTCCTTCGACTTGGTCACGCACAGCGTGAAAGGCATCAGCGACCTGGATTTTGTGCTGGCCGAAAAAATCGAAGAAATTTTCAGCACGCAAAGCGCCAGCCGCGCCACGACAGGCACGTGACGCGCTAGACCTGATGACAGCATTCAAGCCCAACTTTTTTTCGAGAACCAAAATCGCTGAACCTCCAATCGGATCGGCATGATCGGCGCCCACCAGCCGCAAAACAGATCGCGCGTTTGGTTCGTCACAATTTTCCGCTGGGGCGCCGCCCTCGCCGTCCTCGCTATTCTTTTTCATTTTCTTCCCGTAGCTCCGTTGCGCGCCGCGCTGGCGCGCGTTCCGCCGATTCGTTTCGCCATCGTTCTCGTTTTGTATCTCTGCGCGCACATGGTCGGAATCTTCAAGTGGCGCATGGTCGTGAACACCGCCGGCTCGCAGCTCGATCTCTCCACCAGCGCGCAGTGCTACCTCGGCGGCCTTTTCGGCACGCTTTTTCTTCCCTCCATCATTGGAGGCGATGTCGTGCGTCTCGCGGTCGGCTTACGGCGCAGCCCGCGCCCCGCGGCCGTCCTCGCCGGAAATGTCGTTGACCGCTTTATCGATGTCGCGGCGCAAGCGACGCTTGTCTTTCTCGGATTGATTCTGCTGCCTGGCTCGTTGCCACAGCAGTTTGCCGCCTTGGCGCGTAAGATTCTTCTCGTCGGCGTATTGCTGGCGGCGGCAGTTCTGATTTTGCTTATTCGGTTGCGAAAACCGTTGCTCTCGGGTCGCTCGCATCGTTTTCGCCGCAGGCTTGCGCGCTTTCGTCACGCGTTTCGTTCGGTGCAGCGACAGCCCCAGGTGCTCATCTTCGGCTGGGTGCTCGGCCTGCTGATCCAGGCCACGTTTATTTTGCTCAACGCGCTGCTGGCCATTTCGTGCGGATTGTTCTTGCCGTTTCGTGTTTGGCTGTTTGCGTGGCCGCTGGCAAAATTGGCGGCGTTACTGCCGCTCACACAAGGCGGAATGGGTATCCGCGAAGCCGTTCTGGTGGCGCTGCTGCTGCCGTTTGGCGCGCCAAGCTCGCTCACGCTGGCCTCCGGCTTGATTTGGGAAGGCATCATCATCGCGGGCGGGTTGATAGCGGGCGCCGTTGCTTTGGCATTGCGAAGAATTGTTAGAGAAAACTAATTACCGGTGACCACCGTTATGCGAACTTGCTTGAAATCGGCAGATGGCAACGGAAGTCGTGCGCTATTCCTCCGGCGAGCCGGCCGAAACACCTGACGAATCTAGGTTCGAGCAGGCGCTGTGCGGTGAAGCCGATAGTGAATCGCGGGTGTGAAGACCAGCGATAAAACCATGGAACTGAGCAGGCCGCCGATCACCGTGACGGCCAGAGGCTTGAGCATTTCTGAGCCGGCACCGAGACCAAAAGCGAGGGGCAGCATACCCGCGACGGTGGCGAGAGCGGTCATCGCGATGGGGCGAAGCCTGCGGCGCCCGGCCTGAATCATAGCGTCTTCGGCGGAGAGGCCGAGCAAACGGAAACGCTGATCGGCGTCGAGAAGCAAGATACCGTTTTTGGCGACGATGCCAACGACCATGATGATGCCCATAAATGAGGCGATGTTGAATGTCGTGCGTGTGATGAGCAGGGCGAAGAGACCACCGAAAGTAGAAAGCAGAGCTGAAGCGAGTATGGCGGCTGGCGCCGAGAAGCTGCGAAATTCGAAAAGCAAAACAATAAACAGCAGCAGTAATGCGAGGACCAAAACCTTGAGAAGATCGCGGAACGATTTCTGCTGCTCCTGATAGGTGCCGCCGTATTCGACCCGCACCGACGCAGGCAAGTGCAGATTGCTGATGGCTTTTTGCACCGCGGCGATGCCGGAGCCGAGCCCGACACCTTCCAGGCGCGCCGTAACCTGCATAAGCCGCTGCGAATTTTCGCGGCGGATTTCGCTCTGGCCTGGGTCCGTGGCGACCGAGGCGAGCGAGCCGAGAGTGGCGGTGCGGCCGGTCGCGCTAATGATGGGAGTGTTCATCATTTGATCGAGGGAAGCGCGGCTTGATTCAGGAAAGCGAACGCGAATGGGGTAAGCGCGATCGTTTAGAACTACAGGAGTCGTGGCAGGTTCGCCTTCCAGGATAGCTGAAGCGTCCACAGCAACTTCTTCCGGCGTGAAACCTGAACGGGCCGCTGTCGCAGAGTCAACTTGAAACGTGGACGCGGGACCGCTGATGGTGTTTTCCACGCCGTCGAGAACATCCACGACTCCTTTCACTTTGCCGATGGCATCGGCGACGCGAGGCGCGGCGGCGAGAAGCGCTTGAGGATCCTGCGAATAAAGTTTGATCACAACCGGCTCAGGCTCATTGCTGAGGTCACCGATCATATCCTGCAAAACCTGGATGAACTCCACGTCGGCCGCGGGCTCCTGTTTTTTGATTTGAGTGCGAACATCATCCATCACTTCCTTGATGTCACGGCCGCGTTTTTCTTTGAGCTTCACCGTGTAGTCTCCGCGATTGGCCTCGGTGACAGCGGCGAGGCCCAGCTGGAGGCCGGTACGGCGAGAAGTGTTATCGATCTCGGGTGTGGCTTTGAGGATGCGCTCGATATGCTGGAGGATGCGGTCTGACTCGGTAAGTGAGCTGCCAGGCGGGGTGTAGTAGTCGAGGATGAAGCCGCCCTCGTCCATCGAAGGAAGAAGATCGGTTTCGAGGAAGTGGTAGCAGACAAAAGAGAGAACGACGATTGCGGCGGATCCTGCGATCAGCGCAATCGGACGGCGCAGAATGCGCTGCATCACGCGAGTGTAAAAATTGACGATGCGGCCAAAGAATCCGGAGAGATGAGCTTCTTCGGCCGCGAGAAGTGCCTGCGTATCGAGTTCGGTCGATCTAGAAGAACTGAATGGGGCAGCGGTTTGCCGAGTCCCCTGCCTGCCGCGAAGAAAATACTGGCTGAGCGTGGGCGTCCAGGTCATAGCGAGGAAGAGCGAGACCAGGAGAGCGACCGTCATGGTGATGGCGAGAGCGCGGAAGAAGGAGCCGGTCACACCAGCGATGGAAATGAGCGGAAGAAAAACGACAATGGGAGTAATGGTGGAGCCGATAAGAGGGACGGTGAGTTCGCGAAGAGCGCTGGCAATGGATTCGAAGCGACCCTGGCGGGCGTCTCTGTGCAGCGCAATATTTTCGAGAACCACGATGGCGTCGTCTATGACGAGACCAACGGCGGCGGCGAGACCGCCCAGGGTCATCAGGTTGAAGCTCTGGCCGAAGAGTTTCAGCGCGATGCAAGTAACAAGAAGCGTGACAGGAATGACCAGGCCGGCGATAAGCGAAGCTCCCCAGTCGCGAAGAAAAAGAATGAGAATGATGACGGAGAGAAGGATTCCAATAAGCACAGCATCGCGAACGCTGGAGATGGCGTCACGGACGATGGTGGACTGGTCGTAGAAAGGCTCGAGGTGCGCGCCTGGAGGAAGACTCGCCCGGAGTTCAGCGATTTGCTGGTGCACTTCGTCGGCGACGGCCAGCGTGTTGCTATCGGGCTGGCGATTGACGCCGAGCAGGACTGCGGACTTTCCGTTCGCGGTGACCATGGTATAGACGGGCGCGACGGAGCGCGCGACGGAGGCGATGTCGCCGATCCGGATCGGTACTCCGGCAGAAGAATTCTTGACAACGATCTGGCCGATTTCGGCGGGCGAGCGAACCCGGCCGCTAATCAGGCCGAGAACAAGCTGATGATTGTTTTCAAAAAGGCCGGGCGAATCGATGAGGTTGGTGCGGCGAATCGCATCGAGAATGTCGGCAACGGTGACGCCCGAAGCAACCAGGCGGGCGGGATCGGGAGTGACTTGATACTCAGGAATGCGGCCGCCCTGGATCAGGACGGACGCGACGCCATCGAGGCGATTGATGCGCGGCTTGATGTCGTAAGTAGCGATTTCCCATAGATTGTCCTGGGAGAGGGTGTCGGATGTGAGGCTGTAACCGATGATGGGAAACGTGGCGAAAGTGAGGCGATGAGTCTCTACTTTCGCGGTCGCGGGAAGCTCAGATTGCAGACGCGCGACGACGGCGTCCACACGCTGGAGCGTGAGAATCATGTCGTTTTGCCAGTCGAAGAACAGATCAATCTCGGCGGAACCGCGGCTAGTTATGGAAACGACGCGCTGCAAGCCCGGCACGTCGTTCACGGAGTCTTCGATGGGGCGCGTGATGGTGACGAGCATCTGGTCGATCGGCATGACGCCGTTGTCCACGCCAATGACCACACGGGGGAAATTAGTGCTGGGAAAAACGGAAACGGGAATGCTGAAAGCGAGATAGGCGCCCACGAGCGCGAGGCTGATGATCAGAAACAAGATGGGCCGAGAGATTTTCTCAAACCAAAAGGAATGCTTTTCACCGGTGGGGAAAGAGGGAGAAACGGGAGTCGGCTCCGGCACGGCGATTATTCCTTTTCCGAGCCGGAGGAAGATCCTTCGCCGGCCTTGCCGTCTGCTTTGCCCGACTCGGCCGGAGGCGGCGCTTCGATTTTGATTTTGGTCTTGTCCGGAACGCCGTATGCGCCGGAAACGATGACAGAATCGCCAGCGGAAACTCCTTTGGCAACTTGAGTATCGGTCGTCCCGCGGAGGCCGAGTACTACCGGCGTCTGATGAGCGAGGCCGTCTTTACCCGCCAGCAGGACGAACGAGCCGGATTCCGGGGATTCGAATAAGGAGTTTTTAGGAACGAGTATTGCGTTTTTGGCTGTGGCGGCGGTGATCGAGACTTGCACGGTCATGCCAGGCCTGAGTTCGGCGGGAGGCTTGGAAGTTTCCACCCACACTTCGATGGTGGTGCTACCGGGATCGAGCGCAGGGCTGACCAGGGAAACTTTTGCGGGAACGGGCTCTTCCACGCCGGCAATTTGAATGGTGGCAGGATCGCCGACCTTCAACGTGACAGCTTGCGATTGCGGGACGTGAGACTTTGCGACCAGACGGCTAGTGTTCATCACGGTGAGCAGCGGCTGATTGGCGGAGGCGAGCTCGCCGGGGAACAGCGGCCGGTCGGTGACCACGCCGTCGATGGGACTACGGATTTCTGAATAGCTGAGCTGCGCTTCGGCGCTCAGCAATTTTCCCTTTGCGGCGGAGAGCTGGCCGCCGGCGGTCTTGAGCGCTTGTTGCTTGCCGACGCGGTGCAGGTCGTCGAGCGTTTTCTGCGCTTGCTGGTATTGGCTCCGAGCCTGAACGAGTGCGACCTGCGCGGCATCGAGGTCGCGGCGAGGCAGGGCGCCCTGTTCGAACAATTCCTTGCGGCTATCATAGATTTTTTGCTGCGCGTCCTGCGCGGATTTGGCGCTTGCGGCATCGAGCTCGGCTTTCTGAATTTGTTCAGGGACACCGGCGGCAGTGGAAATTACGTACGACGCTTCGGCCTGTTCGAATTCACCCTTGCTTTGAATCGCGGTCGCGGAGAGATCGGCATTTTCCAGCACAGCCAAAATCTGCCCCTTGCGAACGCGCGCCCCGCGCTGCACCTGAAATGATTTGATCGTGGAAGTGATTTTAGGCGTGACCACAGCTTGCTGGAGCGGGAAGACCACGGCCTCGGCGGTCACGATTTGCGAGATTTCGCCCAGCTTCGCGGGCACCACTTGCACGGAAACTTCGGGTGTGACTTCCTCGTCTTTTTTGGAGCACGAGGAGAGACAGAAAAGCGGAAGCAGGATTGAAACTGCGCGAAGAAGTCTTTGCCAAGTCATGGGTTGGTGAGGACTCCGGTGAGCGTTTGCAGATTGGCGAGAGCTACACGGTAGCGCACCGCGCCGTCCTGATAATTGTTGGCGGCCTGGACGAATGCGGTTTGCGAGTCGACGACTTCCAGTACCGTGGCTTCGCCGCCTTTGTAGCGCAGCGTGGTGAGGCGCTGGCTTTCCGCGGCGAGTTCGGCCGAACGCTGCAGGCCGGCCAGTTCGTTCAGCGAGGTTTCCGCTTCCGCGTAGAGCGAGCGGATCTCCGCGATGAGCTTTCGTTGGGTGTAGGAGAGTTCGAGCTTGGCCTGTTTTTGCTGAAGCTGTGCCTGATGGGTGCGGCTGCGCGTGGCGCCCCAATTCCACACGGGAAAATTCAGTGAAGCGAGCGCGGAGGAACCGAGGTTGCTGAGTTTTTGGCCGTTGATGGTGGAGTTGGCCGCAAATTGTGGGGCGTCGATGCCGTAAAAATAATCGAAGCCGAGAGAAGGCAGATACCCGGCGCGGGCGGCGGTGACGTCGTGGTTGCTCATGTTGACGGTTTCAAGCGCGGCCCGGAGGTCGGGATTGTCGCGCGTGGCCTGTTGCTGGATTTCCTCAAAAGTGGGAAGTGGAGCCGAAGCGCTGAGATTTTCGGTGAGCACAAAATTGTCCTGAAAGTTGGGGAAGATCAGCACGGCAAGGCCCAGGCGAGTATTCAAAAGTGCGAGCACCGCTTCGTAAAGTTGCCGGCGGCGCTCTTGCGCCTGCAGTTCGGCCTTGATGGAATCGGAATGGGCGACTTCGCCGCCGCGCTCGAGTTGCTGGGTCAGCTGCAGGAAGCGGTCGCCCTCATCGGCGGCACGACGTGCGGCCTCGAGTTTGTTTTGCGCGGCAATCGCGGCGAAATAGCTCTCGACTACGGTGACGACCAGCCCGCGGGAGGCGATTTCCGCTCTGGCACGAGCAACCGCGGCCGCAGCCGCTGCTTTCCGGTAAGCCGCCACGGCGGCAACGTCAATGGATTCGTGCACGTTGGCCTGGCTGAAATATTCGTGGACCGCATTGTTAGCGATGAAGCGCACGTCGCCAAGCTGATTCGCCTGCGTGTACAGATATTGGTTGTTGTACGCAACCTGTGGAAGCAGAGCGCCGCGCGCTTGCGTTCGATCTTCGTGAGTCGAAGCGGCTTCGGTAAGCGCCGCTTGATACACCGGGCTGTTCGCGCGCGCGAGTTCGATGGCTTTGGAAAGAGAGATTTGCGCCGAGTCAGCGGCGGAAGAAGCCTGTGCCGAAGCAGCGGCGGCAATGCCGGCAGGCTGCGCTTGCGGCTCTGGCGCTGCGGGTTTCTCCTGCGACAACGCGCCGACCTGCGCGAGCGACAACAGTAGCGCGAAGCGTAGAAGAGCGGCGATGTACTGACGGCGCATCGGGTGCACGTTGGCGGTCATACGATTCGTGAAGAAGAATCGCGCGAGTTGAATGTAGCGGATGCGAGTTAAATCCAGGATTAACCGGGCCGCAAAGCGGTACTTATGGTTGCCGGCAGATTTACCGTGAAGACCGTACCGGTCGCGTCAGAACGCGTGAGGGTGAGCGTGCCCTGGTGCGCTTCGGCGATCCACTTTGCAATGGATAGTCCAAGGCCGGCGCCCCCGCCGGAATTGGCGCGGGTGCGTGCCTGATCGGCGCGGAAAAATCTCTCGAAAATGCGTGAGTGAAATTCCTGCGTGATACCGAGCCCGTTGTCGGCAACGGTAATTTGAGCTCCCCCGGGCGTCGAAGAGGTGGTAATCGTAATCTTTCCGCCCGCCGGCGTGTACTTGATGGCGTTATCCAGAAGATTGAGCAGCATGCGCGTCAGCAGGGATTCGTCACCGGCAAGCGGCAGCTCGCCGCTCGACTCGACCGAGACAGTGATGGACTTGGCAGCGGCGAGAGTTCGCACAGAGTGAACGCACTCCGCGACGAGCTCGTCGAGATAGAGCGGGCGGCGATCCACCGGATATTGGCCGGCGTCGGCGCGCGACAGCGTGAACATGTCTTCCACGATGCGAGCGAGCCGGCGCGCTTCGTGCTGCAGAACGGTGAGCGATTCGCGATATTCGTCGGTCGAACGCGATGAATTGGAAAGTGCGACTTCAGACTCGCCCTGCAAAATAGCCAGCGGCGTACGCAATTCGTGGGAAGCGTCAGCAATAAAGCGGCGTTGCCGTTCGAATGCCAGATCCAGCCGGTCAAGTAACCGGTTGAATGTGGAGGCGAGGCGGCCGAGTTCGTCGCCAGGATTTTGTACCGTGAGGCGATCGTGCAGCGTGGATTCGCTGATGCGATCGGCGCGGGCGGTCATATCGGCGACGGGCGCGAGATTTTTGCGAGCAAGAAAATAGCCGCCCGTCGACGCGAGAAGAATTGTGAAGGGAACCAGCCAGCCCAGTGTGGTTCGCAGACGCGCAAACAATTCACTTTCGGGATGAAGCGAGGCGAGGATAACAAGCTGGCACGAAGTTTGTGCCGCCGTGAATTCGCGAATATAGCAGCGGACTCCGCCGCGTCTGCCGCGGAGGGAACGAAACGGATCCTCGGGCGACTTAGCCGGCGCAACGCAGGACTCTAAAGTTTCTGCCGAAATTTTCGGATTCGGCTCAGTGTGGCCAGCTTCCCGAGCCGCGGCCGGCAGCTCCTCCGAGCTGACCAGCAGCCGTCCACCGGACAAAACGGCGAACGAATGGCCCGGATACTGATGTTCGAGCATCGACTGCGTTGCGGCCGTCGCAACGTCATTGGCCGGCGTGGCGTCGGTAAGCTCCGCATCGAGAGTGGCAAGAAAAGAATCCGCAAGCTCGACCAGGCCGGCGTCGGTGCGCGCCATTACGCTGCGTTTGACGATCCAATAAATGGCCAACGAAAGCAGCAGCAGCGTGCACGTCAGCACGCCGGCGTACCAGAAAGTCAGCCGTGCGCGTACTGAGCTAAACATCGTGCCGCTTGCCGTGAGGTTTGATTTTTCCGTGCGCGATCGAACCGGCATCGGGAGTCTCCGCGCTGTCACCCGCTTCCTCAATGACACCGAGCAGATAACCGGCGCCGCGGCGCGTGTGGAGAAGCGGTACTTCCTTGGCGCCATCAATTTTGCGGCGCAAGCGGTTGATGTACACCTCAATCAAATTTGAAAACGGGTCGAACTGTTCGTCCCAAACGTGCTCGGCGATTTCCGCGCGTCCCACGACTCGGTTCAAATTGCGGACAAGATATTCAAGCAGCGCATACTCCTTGTGCGTGAGCGAAATCCCACGCCCGCCGCGACTCGCGGTTTGCGCGCCTGTGTCGAGCGTCAAGTCAGCCACTTGAAGTTGCGCGGGCTTGAGCTCAACCGGTCGCCGCAACAGCGCACGCATGCGCGCTAAAAGCTCGCGAAATTCGAACGGCTTCGTGAGGTAGTCATCGGCGCCGTGATCCAGCCCGGCGACACGGTCTTCCACCGCATCGCGGGCCGTCAGCATCAGGACAGGAATTTTCTGGCCGCCTTCGCGAAGGCGGCGGCAAACTTCAAAGCCATTCAGGCCTGGAAGCATCACATCGAGGATGACGAGATCGTAGGAGTTGATCTCCGCTTGTTCCAGGGCCTCGGTGCCGGTGGCAACGGCGTCGACGGCGTAGGCCTGCTCCTGCAAACCCTTCACCACAAAACGCTGAACGCCGCGATCGTCTTCTGCGACCAGTACGCGCATCAGCGCATGATACGCGAAATCGGCAACGCCGGCGGTCCCCTAAAATCGGCAGCGACCCTAATCTTCCGCGTCGGCCGTGCCTTGCTCTTCCGCCGCTTTCGCCTCTCGCGGCGCCCGAAAACGGTAGCCCACCCAAGGTTCAGTCAAGATGAGTTTCGGCCGCGCCGGATCGCTTTCGATTTTTTTCCTCAGCTGATTGATCATGACCCGCAAATGTTCTGGCTCGTCGCCGTAATCGGGCCCCCACACCGCTTGCAGCAGGCGCCGGTGCGTGATCGGCTTGCCGGCGTTGGAAACCAGATGCCGCAGCAGTTCGAATTCCTTTGGAGTCAGATGAACGTCGCGCCCCTTCACGGTGACTTGTCGCGCTTCGAAATCCACCGACAAATCCTTGCTGGAAAATGACGAAAGTTTTCCCGGCGGCGTGCGGCGGCGCAATGCGGCGCGAATGCGCGCCAGCAATTCCGCCATGCCGAAAGGCTTCACGACATAGTCGTCCGCGCCCGCGTCAAGCGCCATCACTTTATCGCGCTCGGCGTTGCGCACCGTAAGCATCAGGATCGGCACATCCAGCGTGCGGCGAATCTCCCGGCACGCTTCGAGCCCTCCAATCCCGGGCATGTTGACATCCAGCAAGATGGCATCGGGCGTGGACTGGCGAATGGATTCGAGGGCTTCTTCTCCCGTGCCTGCTTCAAAAATCGTATAGCCTGCGGCGGACAGCGCCGTCCGCAACACTCGTCGCACTTGCTGCGCATCGTCCACGATCAGAATTTTGGCGGAACTCACGGCCGCTCCACTCCGTCGCGTGCCGCGGGCAGCGTGAACGTGAAAACCGAGCCATGGTTTAGCTGCGACGTCACTCCGATCGCGCCTCCGTGCGCTTCCACGATCGCTTTCGAAATCGGCAAGCCCATCCCCGTGCCCTGAATCACCGCGCGCTGATCCTTGCCACGGTAAAATTTGTCGAAGATCAGGCCTTGTTCCATCACGTCAATGCCCGGTCCGTGATCCGCCACGCTGAAAGTGACCACGCCGCCGTTATTTTCCGCGCCCACAATAATGGGCCGGTCCTTTTCCGAGTACAGGTTCGCATTCTCCAACAGGTGCACCAACACCTCTTTGGCTCGCGGCAGATCGGCGCGGACCGGCGGCAAGCCCTCCGGCAATTGAATTCGCACCTCTCGCGCGCCCAGTGAACTTTTGCAAAAAGCAAGCGCCGTTTCGACCAACTCGCGCGCTGAAACCGGCCGGAATTCCAGCTCAATCTCGCCCGCCTCCAGAATGGACATTTCCGAAGCGTCTTCTACCAGTTTGTTCAGCCGGTCGCACTCTTCGTCCACGATTTCCAACAGCTCGCGCTGTTGCGCCGCTTCTGCCGGAGGTTGTTTCGAGAGTAACGAAGTTACCGACGCCTTGATAGACGTCAAGGGCGTCCGGAAATTGTGGGTAATCGAGTCCAGCAGCGCCGATTTCAGCCGTTCGCCCTGCCGATCCGCTTCCGTTCGGCTCAATTGCTCAACCGCGCGAGCGCGTTCAATCGCGATTCCCAGCAGCGTCCCGACAGCTTCGAGCGTCTGCCGCGACAGCGGGGCTCCGGAAATTCCGAAACTCCCAATGGACTTCATGCCGATCCGCACCGGGCCGTAGCAAAATCCGCGCGCCGCATCCACGTAGGGTTCTTCGCGATCGTATGCCATCCGCAACTGCTCTTCTTCCAGCTGCAGGGTACCGTAGCCCGAGCGATAGAATTTTTGCTTATCGGCCAAAAACAGGCTGGCAGCTCCGCTTTCGAAGGCGTCCACAATATGATTCGGGATTGCATTCATCAGTTGAATCACGTTGCCTTCGCCCAGCAGCTTCTGACTGAAGGAATACAAATGTTCAATCTCGCGCCGCCGCCGGTTGGCCACGTCGGCTTCGCGCCGGATGCGGCTCGACAATCGGCTGCCCGTAATCGAAGTAACCAAAAATGCGAACAGTGCCACCCAATTCTGTGGATCGGTGATCGTAAAGGCGCCTACCGGCGGCAGAAAAAAATAATTGAACGACAGCATCGCCACCACCGACATGAACACCGAGACAGTCATGCCCCAGACTGCGGAAACTGCTAAAATTGCCAGAAGAAACGACAATGCCACCGTGGTCTGGTTCACATGCGGCAACGTTTTGCGGAAAAACACGGTAATTCCAACGACGATCAGCAAGGCTAGAAAGCTTCGCAGTGTTCGCCGTTGGATGACAGGAATCATGCCGCAATTCTAGCGCAGTCGCTGCCGTTCACAGATTAGGGAAGCATAAGTGACCAAAAACCCCGAAAAATGGCTTGCCCTCGCCTCACCGCCCGAGAAAACACGCGGTGCCTTCAAACTCTTTCTCGGCTATGCCCCCGGTGTCGGCAAAACCTTCGCCATGCTCAGCGAAGCCATTCGCCGTCACAGCCGCGGGGAAGACGTAGTGATCGGGGTTGTTGAAACGCACGGCCGCAAAGGAATCGAAGAACTTGTCACACAGCTGGAAGCTGTTCCGCGCAAGAAAATCGAATACAAAGGCACATTGTTCGAGGAAATGGACGTTGACGCCATCCTGGCTCGCAAGCCGGAAGTCATCCTCGTCGACGAGCTCGCCCACACCAACATTCCCGGCAGCAAAAACCGCAAGCGCTACGAAGACGTCCAGGCCATCCTCGCAGCGAAGATCGACGTCATTTCGACCCTCAATATCCAGCACATCGAAAGCATTTCGCCGGTTGTCCGCAACATCACCGGCATTACCGTCCGCGAAACAGTTCCGGACTGGGTGCCCATGACCGCGAGTGAAACCGTCATGGTCGATCTGACCCCCGAAGCGCTGCAGAATCGCATGCGCCGCGGCGACGTCTACATGCCTGCCAAAATCGAGCAAGCTCTGGGCAATTTCTTTCGCCGCGGCAATCTCATCGCTCTGCGCGAACTCGCGCTCCGCCAGGTTGCCGAGCAGGTCGATCGCAGTCTTGAAAACTACATGGCGGCAAAAGATATCCAGAAGAATTGGGCAGTGCGCGAACGCATCGCCGTCTGTGTCAGCTCCAACCCCGCTGCGCAATACTTGATCGCCCGCGCGGCCCGCATGGCCCGCCGTCTCGACTCCGAGTTGTACGTGATTCACGTCGACACCGGCCGCGGCAATTCCGATCCTAGCAAGAAGACTCTCGTGGCCAACCTGCGCTTCGCGGAAAACCTCGGCGCCAAAGTCGTCCAGCTCAAGGGTTTGAGCGTGGCTGACACCGTTGCAAAGGTCGTCCGCGAAAAGCACATCACCCACGTCATATTCGGCCGCTCCGTCGAACACGGATGGAAAAAATATCTCTACCTCTCCGCCGCTCATCGCTTTCTCCGCGAATCCCCGGAAGTCGACGTCCACATCGTCACCCAGGAAAAAGACTGATAACGCGAGAAACTCAGAAGGGGGTACCTTCCAAGTGAGTACAACCGAAGAAGATCATCCTGGAATCCGGGAACTCATTCACTTTCGAATACCCGATTCAACAAGCTGTCGTAACTGACCATGGTGTTGTGGTGTGTTTGCGAGTTCCGCCTAATCGCACATTGGAGGAGAACACATTCGCGATGGCGCAATTCTCTGGCAGGCTCCTCGGACTCGGCATCCGATAAAACGTAGCCGCTATGTCGGCATGCAGGAGCCTACGGGTCATATTTAAGGACTTCCACTTCGAAGAAATGGTTCACCCAGCTCGATCCGAAGACCGGGCAGATCGTCAGTCAATATTTTGGCCGATGAGAGATAGCCTTTTTTGCTTGGGAAATTGTCGCAGGTTAGCTGCTTTGACCACGCAGTCGATTCACTTCCTCCATAGTCGGCATCGACGGTTGTGCCCCTGCCCGCGTCACCGACACCGCGCTCGCCGCAACCGCGAACCGCGCACTTTCCAGCGGCGACTTTCCCATCATCATCCCCACCGCAAAAGCACCGTTAAAAGCGTCTCCCGCTCCGGTCGTGTCGACGGCTTTCACCGGAAACGCATCGATCTGCTGTCGTGCTCCGTCTTTACTGGCTACATGCACTCCTCGCGATCCCATTTTGAGCACAAGCCCGTAACCGAGCCGCTTCACGAGCACTTCAAGAATCTCGAAAGTGTCCCGTGAAGACGAAACTGCTTCCGAATCGGGTACGCAGCGGGCGATTTCCGTTTCGTTCGGTGTCAACCAGCTCACATGCTCGAGCAGCTTTGCAGGTAATGCCCTCGCCGGAGCGGGGTCCAGGATCAGGGGAACCTTCATGCGTGCGCAAACTTCGCCCAAATGCCGCACCGTCTCCATCGGGATCTCCAGTTGAGCCAGCGCCATGCCCGCCTCGCCAATCGCGTCGGCATTTTCATCCACATCGCTCGGCGAGACCAACGCATTCGCGCCTGGCGTCACGACAATTGCGTTCTCGCCATTGCGAGCGACCGAGATAACCGCTACTCCCGATGGGCCTTGGGAAGTGCGGACGCCCGCAGTGTCCACTCCGCTTCGCACTAGGTCCGCCCTAAGGCTCTCGCCAAAGGCATCAGAGCCCACTCTGCCGATCATGCGAACCGGATAGCCAAGCCGTGCCACGGCGACCGCCTGATTCGCGCCCTTGCCACCGGGATGCATCTGAAAGTCGCTGCTGGTAACAGTCTCTCCGGCCAGCGGGATCCGCTCGGCTCGAGCGACCAGGTCAAGGTTGATGCTGCCGACGACGACAATCGGTTTATGGTTCATCGCCACGTTGCTTTCACCAGGCTGATGTGGCAGCAAGCCGCTACGCAAGCGCGGCGAGCAGTGCCGCCTTCCAACCGCCGACATCTAGCGTCCAACAGATGCGCGTCTTTACCTGCGCCTTAGATACCCACTTCCACAAATCTCTGTTGCGCTCGTCGTTCGCCACATCGAGACGATCCACCACGGTCATTCCCCGCGTAAGTTCACTTGCCGTTTCGATGTCGACGTAATGCAGGCTCGAAGACGTGCACAATTCCGGGCGCAGCGCGATGGCCATCGCGATCGGGTCCGGCAGCGAGATCCCTATTTCTCCTGTCTGCACACGATACCCCTCCGCCGCCACGCTGTTGCAGCGGATTGCAAATTCGGCCGCCGGTGTCCCCAGCGCCAGAATCTTCTCCATGTCTCTAGGGTTGAGGGCCGCCGCACCGCGGCACAAATGCCAGCCCACCATCTCTATTCGCAGACCTGCCCGGAAAACCATCTTTGCCGCTTCTGGATCCACCCAGATGTTGAACTCTGCAGCCGGTGTAACGTTCCCCTCGCAACACGGCGCGCCGCCCATTACGATGCAACGACCAATCGTCTGAACAATCTCCGGCGCTCGCCGAATCGCCAGCGCCAGGTTCGT
>DASSYL010000357.1:0-7968 GCA_035703315.1 Candidatus Acidiferrum sp.
CTACCATCCCGGCGTCGGAACGATGGGCGCGCCGACGGCGACAAACCGGGTGAGCAAGACTTGGTCGATGCTGATGGGACTGGCCTTCGGCGCCGGACTGCTGACCAATGTAGGCGACGCGTACCGCTACTTGATGGACAACTATCAGGCAGGCGATCAGGTGTTTTTGTTTGGCTTCAGCCGCGGGGCATATACCGCGCGGGCACTGGCGGGTGTGCTGCACATGTTCGGGCTGCTCTACCCGGGCAACGATGGCCTGATTCCTTACGTATTGCGCATGTATGCGAAGCGGACACGCGATGCGGATGGAATGACGCACACGTTCGACGTGGCCGGGCAATTCAAGAAAACCTTTTGTCGCCATTGTCCGCCTCACCTGGTCGGCGTGTGGGACACGGTCAGTTCCGTCGGCTACGTGTGGGATCCGGTACGGCTGCCGTACACGGCGCAGAATCCGGACATGCAGAACGGCCGCCACGCGGTTTCGATTGACGAACGGCGCTGCTACTTCCGCAACAATCTTTGGGGCGCGGCATTGCCGGGGCAGACTATTAAGCAGGTGTGGTTTGCGGGCGTGCATTCCGATGTCGGCGGGTCGTATGCGGAAGCGGAAAGCGGCTTATCGAAGATTGTGCTGGAATGGATGCTATGCGAAGCGGTGTCGCTGGGATTGCTGGTCGATCCAACGCGTGCCGATTACATTCTGGGACGAACACCAGCGCGGACTCCCGAGCCCGATCGGTTCGCGCCCATTCCTCCTGTCCCGCCAGACCCGCGAGCAAAAATACACAACTCGCTGACCTTTGTTTGGTGGCTGATGGAGCTTTTACCGCACAAGTATTACGACTTCGCGGAAAAGCGGGCCAAATGGCGGATTCCATTGGGCGCGCGGCGTACCATTCCAGATGGTTCGGTGCTGCATGCATCGGTGCGAGAAAAGCTGGCAGTTGATCCGGGTTACCGGCCAAAAAATCAGCCGCAAAACCCCGCGCCCGAAGAGCCTGCGAACCATTGCCGGTTTATTTCGGGTGGAAATTGAAGCACCTCTAGGAATGATCGGGAAGTGTGCGCAAAAACTGCGGCTGGCGTTTGCCGCCGATATTCGTTTCTCCATGAAATTGTCTCTAAAGTAGTGATATTGCTTACCTTTCCGGAGATTCGGCTACCATTTTCGAGCAAGCACCACCCGAAGGGGTCAGCCACGTTTCATCTGGGCCGACGAAGCAAGTAATAGGGAATTTCAATCGCAAGAGCAGGGAACAATTCGCAATGCGTGTAATAAAAGCCCAGCTTCTCCAGCACTTTCTTGGAGTTCACGTTTTCAGGATGATGTCCGGCGGAAAGAGCCTTTGCGCCGAGCTTCGCGAACGCGCAGTCAATCACGGCCTTAGCCGCTTCCGGAGCAAGCCCACGGCCCCAGAACTTAGGACGCAAATGGAAGCCCAGCTCGGGGATTCCTTCGTCCGGTTTGTACGGACGCAACCCGCAGCAGCCGACAAATTCGCCGCTCGCGAGCAAATGCATCGGCCAGTATTGAAAGCGATGTGCGATGCCGCGGTCTAGTTCGACTTGCAATCTACGTTGAATCTCTTCCTCGGAAAAAGGCCCGCCGAAGAATTTGCTGACTTCAAGATCGCCCCACAGCTCGCGCGCCAGCGGCAGATCGTCCTGCGACCACCAGCGAAATCCCAGCCGCTGCGATTTAACAAAATATGGTTCGCCAGCCATTCCAGACAACTAGGAACCCGCCTGTGCGGCGGAAAGAGCCGCGTTCCTGGCACGGCGCTTGCGCCAAAGCCGCCGCAGCAACCACCCAATCAGCAAGAAAAGCAGGGTCCAGGGAACGATGAACACCACAAACGTAATCACGGAGCCAAGGCTTTCGGCCAACGTTTCCCCAGCCTCCCTCAACGACGACCACAACGGCGCGAACGCGCTGCGCCGGCGGCGCGCGTCTCCTACCCTGAACTCAATTTCTACGGCGACTTTTTCGGTTTCGTTGGCGAGAATCTTTCGTTTGGCGGTTTCTCCGTCAAGGTCGGATTGGACGTCGGTGAGTTTTTCCTGGATTTCGACGAAGTCTTTGATGTTCAGGGCGGGTCGGCCAAGAATTCCCCGCAAACTGTCGCGATAGGCGGTCAGGTTTTTCAAGCGCGCTTCCGTGTCCACCACTTGCGTGGTCTTGTCCTCGCTTAGGGTGGTGTGTTCGACAATATTTCCCTGCTTCTCTACTTGCGTAAGCAGCTTCGGAAAATCCTCGGGGACTATCCAAAGAGCAATTGCGCCAGATGGAGAGGACTCCTGCGTGCGGGTGACGATACTCGAGGAAATCACTTCGCAGCGAATCGTGCCGCAGAACGTAATGACTGCTTCCCAGTTCTCGGGTAAGGCATTTTCTGGAGAAACGACTGCCAATTTATGCCGCACTGCTATAAAGCGTCTTGCTTCCGGCCAGGCGGAAGTTGCTCGTACAGCTGCCACCCTGGATGATGCGCTCGATGGAGCGGCAGTCATCGCGTCCATTTCCATTAGCGCGGTGCTACCTGCGCGATCCGCGGAGAATCCCGCCAGCTTGTGAGACCTTGCGCAGCCGGCCCAAACCACGATGGCCAGTGCCAATTGCAGTGCGACGACGGTGCGGCGCATAGAGCCTCACTTGACCCCAACCAGGAAGGCCAGTTCGAGCGAACTCAAGGTATTTGGCTGTTAACTCTACTGAATTCGACGCAAGCGCAGGGAAAAAGTTCCCGCTTCAGCTGGCGCGGAGCGTGGCGGCGAGCCGCGCTTCTAGGGCCGCTACGATTATGGCGGAGTAGTCGGCGATTTGGGCGTCGGTCAAAGTCGCTTCGCGGCTCTGGAAGGTGACACGGACCATCAGCGAATACTTGCCGGCCGGAACATTCTTGCCGCGGAAGAGGTCGGCGGCTTCGATGGTGGCGAGTGCGGGAATGTTGGCGCTGCGGATGGTGTCGCTTACTTGTGCGAATGTGACGCCATCGTTGAGAAGCAACGAAAAATCGCGTTCGACCGCTGGGAAGCGAGGCAGCGGCTGATAGCGACGCGCGCTTTTCACGCCGTAGTATTTGCAAAAGAACGCGCCGAGAACGACTTCGGCCAGGAAAACGTCCTGACGGAATTTGAGCTTGTCGGCGATTCGGCGGGAAAGCAGGCCGGCGGAGCCGAGTTCATTGTTATCCAGCAGAATACGGCCGCGTTTGGCGCCATGCAGCGAGTCGGCGCCGTCCTCTTGCCATTGCAGGCCTCCGCTCAGCGCGCCGATCGCGTCGAGATCACCTTTCAAATCGGCAAAGGAAAACTCGCGCGCGCTATCGTGGAGCCCCTGCGAACGCGCTTCGCCCGTTGCGCCGAGAGTCAGAAAAAGTGTCTCGACGGGAGCGGATGAGCTGCCGTCTTTGCTGCTGGTCACAAAACGATAGTGCCGGCCGATTTCAAACAGCCGGACATTGCGCTGGCCGTGGTTCAAATTCCATTCGATCGCGCCGGCCATCGATACTGCTCCGTTGGAGCGAAGCAGACTCGCTTCTTCGGAAAGCGGATTGGCGAGGCGGGCAGGAATTACGCCTTGTGGACGGAACATCGCGTCGCGTTCTTCGGCAACATGAGGAATCGTCACGATTTCGCGGTAGCCGAGGCCAATGAGGCGTTCGCGTAAACGAGTTTCCGCTTCATAGTGCGGCAGACGTGCTGCTCCCTGGCGAGCGGCTGGAAGGCGGGGTGGAAATCTGTCCATGCCATAGACACGGATCACTTCTTCGATCAGGTCGATTTCGCGGTCGACTTCGGCGCGCCAGGAGGGTTGCGTGCATTCCCACGCGGCGAGAATGGAACCCAGTTGGCCGCGGTTTTGGTCGATACGCATGGGCGCAAAACCGAGTGCGCTCAGAATCGATTCGATCTCTTTGTCCGGAACGTCTGCGCCCATCACGCGCAGCAGTTCGGCGCGGCTGACGGTGATTTTTTTGGCGGCGCGTTTGGCGGGATAGACATCCACCACGCCGGAGAGCAGTTCTCCGCCGGCGAGTTGCAAAATCAACTCGGCGCAGCGGCGAGACGCGAGCTCCGCCATTTCCGGATCGGCACCGCGGCTGAAACGTGTGGAGGCTTCCGTATGGAGCCTGAGAAAACGCGTCGCACGGCGAATCGCTACCGGCTCAAACCAGGCGCATTCGATCAGGACGGTTTTCGTCGAGAAGGAAATTTCCGTTTCGCCGCCGCCCATGATGCCGCCGATACCGACGGCGCGGGACCCGTCGCCGTCGCACACGACGCTGAAGGACGGATCGAGGACGCGTTCAATTCCATCCAGCGTCTTGAGCTTTTCTCCGCGTTTGGCGGCGCGGACCACAATCGAATGATTGCGCACCAGGTCGTAGTCGAACGCGTGGAGTGGGTGGCCAAGCTCGAGCATCACGTAGTTCGTGGCATCGACCACATTGCTAATCGAGGCCACGCCCGCGGCTTCAAGGCGTTCGCGCAGCCACGCTGGCGAAGGCTGAATCTTTACGTTGCGAATGACGCGCGCGGTGAAGCGTCCGCAAAGCTCCGGTGATTCGATTCTTACGGAAACCGCATCGCTGGCTTTCGCGGAGGATTCCGCTGGCTTCGGATTAACCGGCTTCAGCGGCAGCCTGTAAATCGCGGAGACTTCGCGCGCGATGCCGTAAACACCCAGGCAGTCGGGGCGATTCGAGGTGATTTCGGCGTCGATCACTCCGCCGAGCGGCTGCGGCTCGACGCTGGCGATGTTGGTGCCAGCGAGCGCCAGGCGAGAGGCGAGCTCCTGCGGCGTCGCCGCGACATCCACAAAATCCTTCAGCCAGCTGTAGACGACCTTCATTCCCGGTCCCTCGCGGCGTCGAGCTGGCCGAAATAAATTTGTGTTGAGTAGTCCATACGGACGCGGTCGAATCTTTGGTTCGCGTCAAACAGCTTGCGCAGCTCCGCCATCATCGGTTGGTAGTTGGCATGGCCCTGTTTCGGCGCGTAGGAGCTGCTGCGCACGCGGCCGGCCAGACCCTCGAAATCAAATTCCTGAAAATTGGGCAGCTCGTGACGCTGAAAATTTCCTTTTCCGAAAAAACTCTCCATATCATGTGTTTCGGGATAGGCATCTTTTACTTTCGTGTAGTCCGTTCCATAGCGCACCAGCAGATCTTCGTAGGCGCGCCCGAAGGGCGTTTCGTTGATGCGGCGATCGTTCCACATCACGACAATCCAGCCGCCGGGCTTCAGGATGCGCGCAAATTCTCGACGCGTGGCGTTCGGCTCGAACCAATGAAAGGCCTGCGCAGCCGTGACGAAGTCGACGCTCGCTTCTGCCAGTGATGTGGCTTCCGATGAGCCGTTGGCGCTGGAAAAATTTCTGTAGGCGGCGAGAAATTCGTCGCCAGCGGCGCGCATTTCGGCATTTGGTTCCACCGCGATCACGTGATTGCCATTTTCGAGGAACACTTTGCTCAACAGGCCGGTGCCTGAGCCGATGTCCGCAATTACGCGTTCGCGTATGAGGCCGCAATGTTTACGCAAGAGATCGATCAGCGCGGACGGATAGCCCGGGCGGTAGCGGACGTAGTCGGCCACTCGCGAAGAGAAGCGTTGCTTGGCGTCAGCGAAGGTCACGGAAATTGGCGCAAAAAGCGGATGTCGTTTTGAAAAAAGACTTGAATGTCATCGATGCCATATTTGAGCATTGCGAGGCGATCCATGCCCATACCGAACGCGAAGCCGCTCAGTTTCTTGCCGTCGTAATTCACGAAACCGTAGACGGCGGGATCGACCATGCCGGCGCCGAAAAGTTCAATCCATCCTGCACCTTTGCACTTGCCGCATGTCGCGCCGTTCGCACCCGAGCCACTGCCGCCGCAGAAAATGCAGGAGACATCGAATTCGACGCTGGGTTCGGTGAACGGGAAATAGCTGGGGCGGAAACGGGCTTTCATCGACGGGCCGAAATACTGTTTGATGAAATATTCGATGGCACCCGTGAAATCGCAGAAGGTGATGTCAGTGTCGACGGCCAGACCTTCGATCTGGTGAAACATAAAAGAGTGGGTGGCGTCGGGATTGTCGCGCCGATAGACCTTGCCGGGCACGATGACGCGAACGGGCGGCTTCTGCTTTTCCATGGTGCGGATCTGCACGGGAGAAGTGTGCGTGCGCAGCAACAGTGAGCCTGGCGGCGTTTTTGCCCCGGATTCCGTCGCTGCTTCGACGTAGAACGTGTCCATGTCGTCGCGCACAGGATGGAATTCCGGAATGTTGAGCGCCTCGAAGTTGTAATAAGGCGTTTCGATTTCTGGCCCTTCAACCACGGAAAATCCGATCGAAACAAAGATGTCTTCGATTTCCTGAAAAACCTGGCGAATCAAATGGCGCGAACCGATTGGCCGCACAACGCCGGGCAGAGAAAGATCGACGCGGTCTTTTGCAGTGACGGTTTCTTCCGCGCCGGATTCAATCGCCGCGCGGCGCGCTTCCATTTGTCCTTCGAGTTGTGCCTTGAATTTGTTGAGTTCCTGACCGATGGCGCGCTTGAGTTCGGGACTTGCCGGTTTCAGCCAGTTGTCGCCGACTAGAGTGAGTACGCCGGATTTTCTGCCGAGCCAGTTGACGCGAAATTTCTCAAATGCATCCGCTGAACGCGCAGCTTGCAGATCGGCACCGGCCTGCGTCAGCAGCTGCGCGAACAGCGACGCGACCTGTTCGGGTTGCGTGACGCCGAGCGCAGCCAGTGTTTTCTCGTGAGAATTTTCGGCCATAGCGAACGATTAGATTACAAGAGAGCGACTACGCTCGGCCAGCGCCACCCAGGATCCGCGTTGAAGTCGAGAAACGGGAAACGAGAGAGGAACCAAGGAGAGATTCCTCGCTCGGCTGGCAGCGCCCGGGCAAGCTCGGAAAGACCAGCCGCTTTTCGTAATGCTCGCGGGTCAGGCTTTTTTCGCGGCGGGCCTGGGCGCGAACGCTTTGGCTTTTTCCGCGAGCTGCGCGAAGCCGGCGGCATCCTTCACCGCGATGTCGGCGAGCACTTTGCGATCGAGCTCGATGCCAGCGGCTTTGAGGCCGTGGATCAATTGACCATAGGTGATGCCGTTCAGGCGGGCGGCGGCGCCGATGCGCTGTATCCACAAGCGGCGATATTGGCGCTTCTTGGCGCGGCGATCTCTGAACGCATAACGATCGGCGCGATTGGCCGCCTCTTGCGCGGACTGGTACAGCTTGCTCTTGGTGAGGAAAAAGCCTTTGGTCCTCTTGAGGTACTTCTTGCGGCGTGCCCGGCGTTTTGTGCCGCGTTTTACGCGTGCCATGGGTTTGTCTCCTTGGTGCCGAAGCGATTCGCAAAAAGCGAAGAGCGCCTGGACACTCCAAATTGTTTGGAAAACAAGACGGGTTGCGGCTTCGCGGAATTCGCGGCGCAAAAAAAGCGAGGCGAAATGCACGTAGCGCAACGGGTTTGTTTCCGGCGGTGCCTTCGCGGCAGCCAAAAAAATCTTGGTGCCACATTGCTCCGGAAGAACCGGAGCGTTTCGGCCGGCAGGCACCCGTGAAGCGCTGCCTGGCACGAACGCTGCTCTGCTGTTTTAGAGCGGCGACGGAATTTCCATTCCGTTTTTCAAAGCAAGGGCACGATTGTTAGCGGGCCCTCGCGAAGAAATCTTTTACAAGCCGTAGGGAAGCATCTGCATAGTCTTGGCCTTGTCGGCGTGGTTGACTTGCGTGAGCTTCTTGAGTTTGCGCATGCGCTTGGCGGCCTTGGTACCGAGCAGGTGACGTTTGCCGGAGTGCATGCGGAGCAGCTTGCCGGTGGCCGTCAACTTGAAGCGCTTAGCGGCACCGCGATGGGTTTTGAGCTTGCGTTTGGGCTTCGAAGCATTGCGAGGCATTGCTAAACCTTTCCTTTTGTTACAGATGCCCGTTATAAACGGTGTAATGTCAACAAGCTTTCTA
>DASSYL010000363.1:0-12858 GCA_035703315.1 Candidatus Acidiferrum sp.
TAGCAAAACAACCGGAGATTCTAGAATCTGGCGAGCACCCGTTGCTTCAGACTCGTGCCTTTGAGCTGCTTTGGACTAAGCCCGGGTATCCGGCCGGGCTGGCCGTTGGCGGTAGTCTGGATGACGCGGTGAACGTCGCCCGCTGCATGGGCGGTCCGGATACCAAGATTCGCCTCCAAGTAGCAAAGGCCTCGACGGAATTTGCGTGAGGCCGAACGGCGGAAGGCCTTCTGGTGGTCAGAGTCTTGATTTGCTGCAAGAGCAAGGTCGAATTTTCAAGGAGCCACTCGTGCCAACACGCGAAGATGCCTGGAAACTGGTTTGCGAATACACGGAATCGGAATCACTGCGCAAGCATATGCTGGCGGTAGAAACTTGCGTACGCGCTTATGCGCGCAAGAATGGCGCGGATGAAGAGACTTGGGGCATCGCGGCGCTGCTGCACGATTTTGACTACGAGCGCTGGCCCAACAACGAGCATGCGCCGGACCAGGAGCATCCCGCGGAAGGAGCGAAGATTCTCCGCGAACGCGGCTACTCCGAAGAAATTATCCGCGCGATCATCACGCACGCCGATTATTGCGGCGTGCCGCGGCAGAGTCCGCTCGAACACACGCTCTTCGCATGCGATGAGCTGGCCGGTTTCCTCACGGCTTGCGTCTATGTCCGCCCGTCGAAAAGCATTCTCGACCTCGAAACCTCTTCCGTTACCAAAAAACTGAAAGACAAGGCGTTCGCCAAAGGCGTGAACCGCGATGACGTCCGGAATGGAGCCACAGAACTCGGCATTCCGCTCGAAGAACATATTGCCTTCTGCATTGCCGCCATGCGCGAAAACGCGGAGGCGCTGGGATTGCGTGGCAATTTGGCGGCGTCGGCTTCTTAAGAAAACGTCAGATACGACGCTAATTTTTCACTTGGCCGGTCAGGACAGGGTTTTCTTCACGCACCGTTCAGAGAGCCGAAGCTGGGCTTGACCTCTCGCGGTGGCAAGACTGTTCTTGGTTATGATGGAAGACACGGAATATGTTCCAGGCCAGCCAACTCCACGGCTTCGAGATCCTGCTTCTCATGCTGCTGGCGTTTGTCGTGCTGTTTGCGGCGCTGGCGCGCAAGCTCAGCACGCCTTATCCCATCGTTCTGGTGGTCGCCGGTCTGCTGCTCAGTTTTATCCCCGGCATACCCAAAATCCCGCTCAATCCTGACGTCATTTTCCTAGCGGTTCTTCCGCCGCTGTTGTACTCCGCCGCCTGGCTCACCTCCTGGCGCGATTTCAAGACCAATCTCATCAGCATCCTTCTGCTCGCGTTCGGGCTGGTCGGCTTCACGGTGCTCGGCGTCGCGGAAACGGCCCACCTGGTATTCCCGGGCTTCGACTGGCGCCTCGGTCTGGTGCTCGGCGCGGTCGTTGCTACTACCGATGCCATCGCCGCCACCTCCATAGCCAAGCGGCTTTCGCTTCCCCAGCGCCTCGTGGACGTTCTTGAAGGCGAAAGCCTGGTCAATGACGCCACCGGCCTGCTGGCGCTGGAAGTCGCCGTCGGCATTGTGGTCAGCGGCCGCACGCCTACGCCCGCCGCCGCTTCGCTCCGCCTCATTTATTTGATCGCCGTGGGTGTTGCCATCGGCTTGCTGGTCGCTTTGCTGGTCGAATGGTTTGAGAAATACCTGGATGACGGGCCGATCGAAATTGTTATCAGCATTCTGACGCCGTACACGGCCTATCTCGCCGCCGAATCTGTCCGCGCTTCGGGTGTGCTGGCCGTGGTCGCCTGCGGTCTTTACCTCGGTCGGCGGAGCTCACAATTTTTCTCGGCCAGCGTGCGCCTGCAGGCCTGGGCGGTGTGGGATTCGCTGACCTTTGTCATCAATGGTTTGACGTTTGTAATGATCGGCCTGCAATTGCCGTACGTCCTAGCGGGCATTCACGACTACAGCCTGCGCGAACTGTTGCTTTACGGCGCGCTCTTCAGTGGAATCGTGATCGTGTTGCGCTTGCTCTGGCTCTATCCCGGCACGCATCTTGCGTACTTCATTCGTACCCGGTTGCTGGGGCAAGATTATCCGCGGCCGTCGGCGCCGCAAATTTTCATCGTGGGCTGGACCGGTATGCGCGGAGTGGTGGCGCTAGCCGCCGCGCTGGCCCTGCCGGAAGTGCTTCTAAACGGCCAGCCCTTCCCGCAGCGCAATCTGATCGTCTTTCTGACATTCAGCGTGATTCTGGTTACGCTGGTTTTGCAGGGATTGACGCTGCCGCCTTTGATACGCGCGCTCGGGCTTTCTGGCACCAGGGCCGACAGCGAAGAGGAAGAAGAGGAAGCCCGCCGCCTGATCACCAGCTCGGCTCTGGCTTACCTCGAAGGCCTGCGTGGAAGCGACACCGCCGAATTCGCCGCCGTCTATGACGACATTTCGCACCGTTATGCGCGGCGCCTGGCGGCACTCAGCAAAGAGAGCAGCGACAACGACGCTCTGTCCGGAAAGGAGTTGACGCGTTATCGCAAATTGCTGGGCGAATTGCTGCGGTTAGAGCGCAGGACGGCAGTGCAGCTGCGCAACGACGGCCGTATCAACGACGAAGTCCTGCGCAAGCTCGAACACGAGCTGGATCTCAGCGAGACACGTCTGGCGCTGAGTTAAAGTTTGTTCCGCATCAAGAGCCGCGATGGGCCAGAAGCACAATGCCCATGCCGATTAGCATTCCGCAAACGAGCACCACACCGGCCCACACCCTGTTGCGCGCGCTAGACCAAAAGTTCGCACCTTGCGCCCGGAACATTCTTGCCGCTTGAGTCTCACCCGCATTTGCGGCCGTGTGCGTCGATTCGAGCGGCAAAGGCAGCGCGGGCTTGGAAGCCATCACGGCGCCACGGGCATCAACGGCCGCTGCGGTGCCGACTTTCCCGAGCTCGGTCTTGCGCTCGACGCTGCCCACAAAACAGTAGCCGAGGCGTGGAATCGTTTCGATATAGGCAGGCTGATCCGGAGAATCCCCCAGAACCAGGCGCAGCTTGTTGACGGTAGTATTCACGTTCGCGTCGTAGTTCACGAACGTCCCTTGCGGCCACAACTTTTCGCGCAGCGCTTCGCGCGTTACCACTTCGCCGGGCTTTTCGAGCAGCGCGACCAAGGTCTGGAACACTTTTCCCGGCAAGCGAACCTTGCTACCGTCCTTAAACAGCAGTTCCCGTTGCGTATCTAATTGGAATCCGCCGAAGCAGAGATAGCGACTGCCTGAGATTGTTTTGCTTTTACTTTCCCGTGCCTGCGCATTTAGCGCGGAGCTCGCGGTCATAGGAATGCTCATGGGTTCCCTCCGGGCACCCACCGACCGTTTGCATCCGCCGGACATGAACCTGAATTTTGCCCGGCGAATCAATCACTCGCGAAGACCACCCAACAGCTTGACCAACTCTTAACGAGAACTTATACTTGACTTGCATATGCAAGTCAAGCCTGATCTCGGCTTTGGCTCCCTACCCGACCTCACCGGCACTTCCGGCTGTGCTGCGTATCAATTCCGCCGCACTTCCCGCGCCGTCGCCCGCCTTTATGACGCCGCCCTGGCCCCTTCAGGCATCCGCTCAACGCAATTTGCAATTCTAACGGCTATTGCCAAGCTGCAGCCCATCTCCATGTCACGCGTCGGTGAAATTCTGGTAATCGACGCGGCCACCATGACCCGCAGCCTGCGGCTCCTAGAGAAAGACGGCCTGATTGAGATCGCTCCCCGCGGAGCGCGGCGTCAACGCTTGCTTACTTTGACGTTAAAAGCGGAAAAAGCTCTCGCCATTGCCGTTCCGCTGTGGCGCGATGCGCAAGCCCGTTTTCTCTCTCGTTTGGGGGGCGAATGGAAGGAAATCCGAAACAAACTGGAGCATGCGGCCAAGACTGCGGTTTCGCTGGAAACTGCTGATACTACTCGGGATACAAAGGACGGTGAGAAGGCAAAGTCTGGCTCTCGACACCGCTAGAGCGGCCAATTCTCTCTGCCAGCAAGGGCGCGAGGCAGAATTTCGGAACGAAATTGTGTTTGTAAATTTTTTATCTCTTTGCGGGACCGTGAGAGGGCTTTGGGCGGATCTTATGCCTTTGCCGCCTGTTCCCGAAATGCCGCCGCATTTTCAGCAAGAAATTGGTCCATGGTAATCGGCGGCTGCCCTAAGAGATTTTGCAGCACGCGGTCCACTTCGCCGCCACGCCCACTGACATAGTATTGTTGAAGCTCCAGCAGCGCTGTTACCTGCCACTCCGGCATGCCCAACTCGACCATGGATTTGTGCTGAGCTTCCATGGGGATATCCACATATTTCACCGAGCGCCCCGCGTGCTTCGCAATTTTGCCGGCGATTTCGCTGGAAGTCAGGGCTTCCGGGCCGTTTAGCTCGTAAATTTTGCCGGTATGCTCCTTGCCGGCCAGCACTTTCGCTGCAGCCGCCGCGACATCACGAACATCAAGGTAGCTCAGGCGCGCATCTTGAAGAGAACCGTAGAAGACTCCCTCTCTACGGATGCTTCCAGCGTAATACGTGACGGTGTTCTGGTGGAAACTGTTCGGGCGCAAAATGGTCCAGGACAGTCGGGTGGAGCGAAGTTTGTCTTCCACTTTGCGGTGCCACGCAGGAAATGACGTGTCGTAGTCCCCGGCGCCCAGCGCGGAGTTCAGCACGACGTGTTTCACGCCCGCTTCCACGCAAGCTTCGATCGTATTGCCTTCCAGTTCCACCAGGTTCGGCAAAGGCGAGCAGACAAGATACACGTGACTCACGCCGCCGAGCGCTGGCTCCAGGGTTTCTTTCTTCGCGAAATCCGCCACCACCGTACTGACGCCCGGCGGCGCTTTCGCCGCCTCCGCCGCCGAGCGATACATCGCGCGGTACTTTGCTGCGCCGCTTTTCGCTACTTGTTTCAAGACTTCTTTGCCCACTGTTCCGCTTGCGCCCGTCACCAAAATCACGTTCGGTCTCCCGCGGCAACAACGCCGATTTGTGATCGGGCGCCGGCCGGCTGTTGATTCCCTCTTACAGCAAAGATGCTATAACTGTGTGCGTCGCGCCGGAAGTACGCACAATTTTGTAAGCCTGGAAATGGCAATGCGGAATGATCGCAGCGGCAATCACAAGAACAACTTCGGCTGCCCGGTGCTGGGCACCATCAACGTGCTCAGCGGCAAGTGGAAGGTCTTGGTAGTGTGGCATCTCGGATTCGGACCACGGCGTTTTGCGGAATTGCGCGATTTGCTTCCCGGAGTCAGCGAGAAAGTGCTGACGGCGCAGTTGCGGCAGTTGGAGGCCGACGGCGTGCTCCAGCGCAAGACCAAACCGACGAATCCGCCGCAGGTGACGTATTCGCTGTCAGCAGCCGGAAATCAGCTGATTCCGATGCTGATGGAAATGTGCCACTGGGGCACGCGACACCTCGGCATTCCGCCCAACTTGCCGATGATCCGGCGTGCAAAATCCGGCTTGCGAAAGCGACGGGCCGCTTAGCATTGGTTGAAACGGCCATAACGTCAGATCAAGCACGCACCCAGCGCAGACTGGGCACGCCGGCCCGCGGCAGAAACGGCCGCGCATGGAAGAATTTGTTAAACTAGGAGCGATGGCCACTCTGACCCAGATTGCAGGATTTGACGCCACCGGGACACGGCACGCGCGGCGGAAGACTTATGGCGTGAAAGTCGGCCACGTGCAGGTGGGCGGGGGCGCGCCCATCGTCGTGCAGTCCATGACCAACACGGACACCACAGACGTTCTGGCGACGCTGAAGCAAACCCTGGAGCTGGCGGAAGCGGGCTCTGAAATCGTTCGCTGGACGGTGAATGTGCCGGAAGCGGCGGCGGCAGTGCCGGAAATCAAGAAACGTTTGCTGGCCGCTGGCTGCAATGTGCCGATTATTGGGGATTTTCACTACAACGGGCACGTGCTGCTTCTGAAGTATCCCGATTGCGCGAAGGCGCTCGATAAATACCGCATCAATCCGGGAAATGTGGGCGCCGGGCAGCGGCGCGACGAACAGTTTGCGACGATCTGCAAAGTGGCGCGCGACAACGGCAAGCCGGTGCGCATCGGCGTCAACGGCGGCTCTTTGAATCAAGAGCTGGTCATGGCCAAGATGCAGGAGAACACCGATAAGAATTTGGGACTGGAATCCGAAGAGATCATCAATCAGTGCATGGTGCTTTCGGCTGTGCAGTCGACTGAGCTGGCGCTGGAGACGGGGATGCGCCACGACCAGATTATTATTTCGTGTAAAACTTCGCGGCCGCGCGATTTGATTACGGTGTATCGCAATTTGGCGAGCAAGACCGAACAGCCGCTGCACCTGGGGTTGACGGAAGCGGGCATGGGCGTGAAGGGGCTGGTATGGTCGGCGGCTTCGCTGGGCGTGCTGCTGTACGACGGGATTGGCGATACGATTCGCATTTCGCTGACGCCGCGGCCCGGCGGCGATCGTCGCGAGGAGGTGTACGCCGCTTGCGAACTGCTGCAGTCACTGGGACTGCGCTCGTTTTCGCCGAGCGTGACCGCGTGCCCGGGATGTGGACGCACGACGAGTTCAACGTTTCAGGAGCTGGCGGAGCGGACGCAGGCATACATTCGCGAAATGATGCCTCAATGGAAAACGCAATATGAGGGCGTCGAGACGATGACGCTGGCGGTGATGGGCTGCATCGTTAACGGCCCGGGAGAATCGAAGGCCGCCAACATCGGTATCAGTCTACCGGGAACCGGCGAAGCTCCCCGCTGCCCCGTCTACATTGACGGAAAGAAGGACGTTACCCTCGAAGGCACATATGAGGAACTGGCTGGCGCCTTCCAGCAGCTCGTCGATAACTACGTCTCCACCAAATACCCGCGCAAACTCGACGTCGTCTCTCGCTAAGCAACCCACATGTAGGTAAGGTTTGTGAATGCCGCGAGTGCCGATCTTGCAGCTGCAATCAGCTTGGTATCGCCGCAGAGTGCCACCACCCAATATTCTGCCGTTTCTAAGGACCCTTCGTCGTTGTGCTAAAATTTCAACCGAGATCGCGTTCAAAAACGGGGCAACTGAGTGAAGATCAGCCGTGAAGATGTAGTACGGGTGGCGGAGCTGGCGTATCTCGACTTGAGCGAGACGGAGCTGGAGACCTACCGCGCGCAGATTGACGAGATTCTCGAATATATCGGCAAACTGAACGAACTGGATACGGGCAGCGTCGAGCCGATGGCACAGGTTTTGACCGATGACCAGACCGCGGATGCCACGCTGCGCGAGGATGTGGTTTTACCATGCGGGACCGCCGCGGAAATCCTGAAGCAGGCGCCTGATCCCGAACCGCCTTTCTTCCGGGTACCCAAGGTAATTGAGCGCTGAATACGGCTCATAGAAGCTTTTTCTTGCGGACAGAAATGACGACGACTTGGACCATTGACGGTGTAAAACACGCGCTGACGGCGAAGAAAAGCTCCGCTCGGGAGCTGACCACCGATTTTTACATTAAGATCAACCGCCGAAATCCCGAGCTCAACGCCTACCTCGAACTCTGTCCGGAACGGGCTTATGCGCAGGCCGACAAAATCGACGCGCTGATCGCCGCCGGAAAGCCGTTGCCTCCGCTCGGCGGCGTCGCCGTAGCCATCAAGGACGTCCTCTCCACCTGTGGCACCACCACTACCTGCGGCTCCAAGATTCTGCAGAATTACGTCCCGCCCTACGATGCCACTGCGGTCGCCCGGTTGGAAAAAGCCGGCGCGATCATCCTGGGCAAGACGAATTGCGACGAGTTTGCCATGGGCAGTTCCAACGAAAATTCGGCCTATGGCGCGGTAAAGAATCCGGCAGCACTGGACCGCGTTCCCGGCGGCTCCAGCGGCGGCTCGGCAGCCGCAGTGGCCGCAGGCTTGGCCGTCGCTTCGCTCGGCACCGACACAGGCGGCTCGATTCGCCAGCCGGGCGCTCTTTGCGGCATTCCCGCGATGATGGGCAGCTATGGCCGTGTGTCGCGCTACGGGTTGATCGCCTTCGCGTCTTCGCTCGACCGCATTGGACCTTTCGCCAACACCGTGAAGGACATTGCCGCAATCCTGCAAACGATTGCCGGCCGCGATCCCAACGATTCCACCTCCACGACCGCACCCGTCCCGGTCTACACGGACGAAATCAGCAAACCGGTTAAAGGATTGCGCATTGGAATTCCGCGCGATTACTTTGCCGAGGGTATCGACTCAGGCGTCCGCGACAAAGTCGAGAAAGGGATCGAACTTCTCAAGAAACTGGGCTGCCTCCCGGTAGAGATTCGCATGCCGCACACCGACTACGCTATCGCCACGTATTACATCATCGCAACGGCGGAGGCTAGTTCGAACCTCGCCCGTTACGATGGCGTGCGTTATGGCCTGCGCCTGGACGACCCCACGCTCCTAGGGATGTACCGCAAAACGCGCGGCGCCGGCTTCGGCGCGGAGGTGAAACGGCGCATCGTGCTTGGGACCTATGTTTTGTCGGCGGGCTACTATGACGCCTACTACCTGAAAGGCCAAAAGGTCCGTGCGCTGATTGCGCAGGATTTCCGCGATGCCTTCCAGAAAGTCGATGCGATCGTAACGCCGACTTCGCCCACTCCGGCGTTCAAACTCGGCGAAAAAACCGACGATCCCCTGCAGATGTACCTGGCAGACATTTATACCGTTACCGGATCGCTTGCCGGCGTTCCCGGCATCTCCGTTCCTTGCGGCAAAATCTGCGGCACTCTGCCGGTCGGCCTGCAGCTGTTCGGCCCGGCTTTTGGCGAATCCCGCATCCTGCAGTTGGCTCATGTTTTTGAGCAGGCCGGCGGCGCATCTCTCTAGGACCGGCGGTCTAAAATCGTCAAGCCGGTGGCTGTTGTCCGATCCCTGCTAAACTCGCGGCAAGTAAAGTGAAGCTCCAGCCCGTCATCCGCAAGCTCAGTACCGCCCAGGAGACCTTCCTTCGCGCTGCAGACCGTATCTCGCTATCGAATTGGCTGGAGCGGCCCGATCCGGAACGCTGGTCAGCAGGTCACGTTGTCGCTCATTTGTGTCTGGTCGAGCGTGGCGTCCTCGCTTATGCCGAACGCGTCATCCACCGGCAGCCGAAAACGCTGCCTTTTTATAGACGCCTGCACCTGCCGCTGGCTCTGGTTGAGGCGCGTCTAGTGAAACGCAAGGCGCCTCGGATAGTCGCGCCCGAAGAAAATCACGCCAGCAAAGAAGTGATGATTGCCGAACTGCGCGGTGTACGCGAAAGGACACGCGCGTTCCTGGAAGAGACACATGGACGGGAACTGAGCGAATACTATTGGCGGCATCCTTTTCTCGGGCACCTGAGTTTTTACGATTGGTTCGCATTTGTTGCGGCGCACCAACTGCGCCATAGCAAGCAAATGTGGGAAACCGGGCAAAATCTACCAAAAGATGTAGCAAGTTCGAGGAAGCAGAAGGGTTAGCGAAGATTCGGAACCACTCGGGAATCCAAGTTTTTTGCGGCTAGTACCTCCACATCTCAAAATAAGGCCGGAAAATTGAGTCTATTCCGGCGGCCTACCGGAAAAGTACTAGAGCAGGAGTTTTTGGCTAAAGAGAACGGAACGACTATTGCTCAGAAAAGTGGCAGCGTTTAAATTGCAACTAGCATCGAACTGAAGTGTTACATAAGGGAGATGCAAGAGGCAGTGAAGCGCGGTCCAGGAGCAAGACCATGGTCACCGTAAAGTCGAGCCAGAAAAGCTTCACCGACTCGGAAGTCGCAAGCCTGACAGGGATTTGCGTCGACCACATCCACAACTTCGCCAAGAGCCGCCATCTGGGCTTTATCGCGCGCGCCGCGGAAGCGGCCGGCGCGCAAGCCGATCAGTGGCTGTTTACCTTGTCGGATCTGATGGTGCTGGTGACGCTGTTTCCCAAGTGCACGCACTAAGCGGCGCTCCGGTCGGGCGCGGAGGGATCCGCGCCCGGGTTTCGGTAGAGCGCGCTTTCCTTCCCTTTCCTTTTCAGACACCTCGTTCCCTAACAGAATAAACGCCCTCCAACTTCTAAGCCTCCGTGCCTCCTGAACCTGCAACAATAGCCTTTGCTCATGAGCGGGCGATTTGACGTTGTCATTCTGGGAGCGGGTGCAGCCGGGCTGATTTGTGCGGCCGAAGCCGGAAAGCACGGTCGCCGGGTGGCTCTGCTCGAGAGCTCCGAACGGCCCGGAAAGAAAATCCTGATTTCCGGCGGCGGCCGCTGCAACTTCACCAACCTCCACTGCAAGCCGGAGAATTTTCTCTCAGCGAACCCCCATTTTGCCAAATCCGCCTTAGCGCGGTTCACCCCTGCGGATTTCATCGCACTGGTCGAAAAGCATCGAATTCCCTATCACGAGAAGACGCTGGGCCAGCTGTTTTGCGACGGGTCGGCCCAGGACATTACCGGGCTGCTGGAGGCGGAATGCAAGGCGGGCGGCGTCGAGATTCAGACCGGCCAGCGTGTGACCGAGATCAGCAAAGGGACGGAGTTCGTGGTGCGAACGGCAGGCCAGGAATTTCGCTCCAACGCGCTGGTGGTGGCGACCGGCGGACTATCGATCCCCAAGATGGGCGCTACGTCGTTCGGGTATGAGTTGGCACGGCAATTTGGACTAAAAATTCAGCCGACACGCCCGGCCCTGGTGCCGCTAGTGTTCGGGCGAGCGGACCAGAAAGCGTATTGCGATCTGGCTGGCGTTTCCGCGGAAGTGATTGCGACGGCCAACGGAGCGGCGTTCCGCGAAAAGATGCTGATCACCCATCGCGGCCTGAGCGGTCCGGCGATTCTGCAAGCCTCTTCGTATTGGGAGCGGGGAAAGCCGCTCACTCTTGACCTCGCGCCGGAACGCGAAATCACTCCGGCGGTGCGGCGCGCGAAATTTAGAAATATGAGCGAGGTGGTGGCGGCGTTTCAAGGCACTTTGCCCCGCCGCTTTGCCGAACGCTGGGTGCAACTCCACGAGCCAGAGTCATTTTCCAACCCTTCCCTTGAAAAATTCGAGCGCCAGATTCATTCCTGGAGCCTTAGGCCGGCGGATACCGAGGGCTATGAGAAAGCCGAAGTAACGGCCGGCGGCGTGGATACCGATGAGCTGTCCAGCAAGACCATGGAAAGCCGCAAGGTCTCCGGGCTGTTCTTTATCGGCGAAGTCGTGGACGTCACCGGCCACCTGGGCGGATTCAATTTTCAGTGGGCTTGGGCGTCGGGAGTCGCAGTCGGCCGAGCGCTCTCGAGAGACTTCTGAACAGTAGCGCGTTACGGAGTTGACCAGCAATTCATTCCGAATTCATGGAGTCCTAACACGCTGGCTCTAGCCTCGCATAGGCTGTCAGGCAGCCATCAATTACGAGGAACTCCATGAAAACCTTGCAAGCCGCAATTTGCTTAGGATTTACTCTGGCCGGGAGCACGCTTCTTGCGACAAGAGCGGCCGCGGATGATCAGACCAAGCCAGGAGCAGGCAACGCTGCAGCGATAGCACTGGCAAAAAAATCGCCAATCGTTCAGTCCGCCTATCAGTTTCTCTTAAGCCAGGCAGCCCAAATCGAAAACGCGAAGCTCCGCAAAGAAACGCTGGACGCGCTGGGTGATCCCTGCATTCATCACCGCGCGAATCTGACCGATGCGCAAAAAGACGCCATTGTCGCTACCTTGACGAGCGAAGGCTTGGTCAATTCGGCCGATGCCGCGGCGATTATTGGCGGAGTCAAAGCGGGAATATTTCCTCCGGTGTTGAATGACGGCTCGGGCTGCCCCAAGTTGCCGCAGGCGTTTTATTCCGCGCCGGGCAGTACGTCGGTCAACGGGCATCACTCCTATCCCGGCGGTCTCGTTGTGCATGAGTCCAACAACGACGTTGCGGATGTGCACCTTGCTCAGGAATACCGCCAGATTTACGGCCACCCCGGCGCGAAGGGGCTTCCCACCGTTCCACGGGAAAACCAGGGCCACTTCGCGGCTCCCGAAGGAAATGGAGATTCGGACATTTTCATCGACGAGGATCTGATCCTTGGGGCGCCGCTGTGGCACGACTGGGCCAAGCCCATCGTCTTCCAATGGAATATCAACGGGAGCGAATTCACCGAGTTGAACTTTGGCGGCTTCGGAGCCACCGACAACAATGGGCTGCCCGGCGATTCGCGCACCGGCGGCCACCACATCATCACCATCGCGGAGGAAATGGCTCGCGGCTTGAGCCCGGCGTTCGTAATTACGCAGGCTTCGGCACACTCCGCTCCTACTAGCGGCAACGAATTTAAGGTTGTCAATTGGCTGCGCGCTGGCGCCATCGTCGCTCGCATTGATGCGGTAGCAGAAGGTTACCTAATCGTCGATAAGCAAGGGCATTTCCGCCTGCCGGCTCTGCGGCAACTGGGCAACAACGTGGATCTTGCCAACGCGGGCCAGATCAACGTACTGGCCGAATACACTCTGCACAATTTGTCGGACGCCGACTTCACCTACTCGGGCCCGGCCGTTGTGGCGGTCAACACAATTCTGCAAACGCTGGCGCCGGACTTTGGCTACCACCCGGCCGATCCCAATTACTTGCTCAACTTCCGCAATCCGGTGTTCAGTTTTCTCACCGGCGAACGCCTCATGATCATCTACTCCGAAAAGGGTAGCGACGGTGTGCGGGCGGAAGTGCAAAAGGTGCGTGACGCCGGCGCGATTTAGAACTGGTTCGATACCATCGAAAGCGAAGAAGAGCGGCAGGAAACGGTGGCCTTGGCGATAAGCAACTCCTCGACCAGATAGTCTGATCGAACAGGGCGTCCGTTCTGCACAATATTTGATCGGGCCTTACTTTATTTTGCCGGCTTGGTGGGTTTTTCTGTGCGGCAGC
>DASSYL010000419.1:0-2541 GCA_035703315.1 Candidatus Acidiferrum sp.
TTACCATAGTCGCCGGTCTTTTGCGCGAATGCCGCCGATGAGGCGACCATCAGAGCAGAAATCAAAAGTGCTGGAACGCAAGTTTCATTTGAGGACCTCCTTGGTTGCTCGCGATCTACAACCAAGGCACGCGGGCAGGCGTGCCGAAATTCAATGCAAATGCCAATTTGTTATCATCTGTTTCTGTCAATCTGTTCAGGTTGGTGCGCCTGGCGTGGCGAGTCGAAGGAAACGAAATCGACGATCTGATGAGGAGCGATGGTCCCACTCGGAAATTTTGATTACTCCAGCCGGGCTTCAAGCAAACTTGCGATATCGGGTCGCGGTTTTGGCGTCGGAACGCTGACACGCACCCGTTGCCGCCCGTCATGAATCATATCGAGTGCCTTAGCTGCCGCGTATGACAAATCTATCCGTCGTTCGAGATCCATCTTGGGCAAAAATGGCCCACGATCTTTCACAACCACGCTTACGCAATGTCTCCGCAGACAGACGTGCAAAATAGTACCGAAAGGCAAAGTTCTGTGAGCGGCGATAAAATCCTCCTTACGATATCGCTGACCGTTCGCCAGCAAATTCCCTCCCTCCATCGGTCCTGAGCCGCCGACCCAATATGTCGCGATCATAAATACGAATGTTGCAGTGGTCATATTTTTTCTTCGTGTCGCTTGAAGCAATCTCAAGCGATTCGGCAGGCAAGACAACTTTTGGGATGAACGAGTCCCAGATTTATCAAACCACTGCAGCACGCGAGCCAAGGGGATCGAATGTGCTCAGGCCGGTGGCAAGATTTTCCCGTAGGGTTCGTGCCTCGCCTCGGCTTAGCGTCGAAGGCTCGCCGCAGCTTCCGCAAGCTTGCACACACCGGGCTGATGCCGATCAGAGGGTCGAAGAGGTTACCACATGGTAAGAAATGCGTGGATCAGGGCGATGCACGCTGGTCCCGACCAGCGAGGCCGGCCAAGCGCTCGGCGAAGCTGGCGCGCGGACTTTCGGATTCAAGGCGCTTATTCGGTACTGCTCTGACTGAAACGCCCGCCGGCCTCGATGGCAACATGATTGCCTCAAGATGACTGGCCCACGCGCCCAGCGCTGCCTTTTTCTCACCAGCGTAAGCGTTTCGGTCGTAGGTACGAATTAGACGAGCGGGAAGATGGTTGACGACTGCTTCGGCAACGTGCGGGGCCACTCCAAGCTTTCCTAAGCCGGTGCGGACTGTCCGGCGAATGTCGTGCAACGTCCATTCTTTGACTTTGCACGCTTCATCCAGTTCGGCTTTTGATTTGGACCAGCCGGAATATCCACCCCGGCCGCTGCCGAAAACAAAATCCCGATCGCGGCGCGGAATCGCCTCGATAATTTTGAGGGCACGCTCTGAAAGTGGCACCACATGCTCAGTGTGATTTTTGGTCCGCGATGCAGTCAGTGTGATCGCCTGGGCCTCCGTGTCGATTTCAGACCATCGGAGCGAACCGATTTCGTCACGACGGCCACCGGTGAGCATCAGCAGCTGCACGATACGTCCATAGTCGTTTTCGGGCGCGGCAAGCCAAACGGCAGCGATTTCGGCATCGGACAACGACCGCTCGCGGGGA
The DNA here is from genome assembly GCA_035703315.1 of Candidatus Acidiferrum sp. Lineage (GTDB taxonomy): Bacteria > Acidobacteriota > Terriglobia > Acidiferrales > UBA7541 > Acidiferrum. Next base: position 1,596 of record DASSYL010000419.1, read on the forward strand.
CCATTTTCCTTTTGCTTGCTGGTGCCGGCCACCGGGTTTTCGTCGGATAGCCCCTGACCTATGGCCCAGCGGAAAAACGCGGAGAGCGACGCCCTGGCCCGATTGGCCGCCACCGGCCCGCTCCGCCTGGCAATGGCATTGGTTTCGGCAGCAATATTGGCCCGCGCCACGTTGCGGATGGAAAATCCATGTAGGGCCCTCCAGTGGGTTTCCAGATGGCGCTTCGTTTCTTCGTAGCTGCGAGGCTTCATTGCCGTCTGTCTGGCAGCCAGATAGTCGGGAATGGTCGCGCCAATGGTGTGGGAAGGTTCTTGACGGGCCGCAGCCCCTTCGCTGGCCGGATCCTCGCGATTGAGAAGGGCTTCAGCGTATTTGTTGGCTGTCTTTCGGGCTTCCGCAGCCGTGACCTTGCCGACCGTGCCGCAGGTCAGGCGGCGGTGCTTTGAGCCCATCTTGTACTGAAAAATATAGCTGCGGTGCTCCCGGCCCGTCTTTTGATCAGTACGAATGCGAAGCCCAAAGCCCGGGAATTCGCCATCGAACTTGATCTTGTCCGGCCTCTGCTCTTCGGGAGGAAAATTGAAATTGCGAGCGGAGTCTTCGGTAATCGTCCAGACGGCCATATCGCCCCTCGCCTGGGAAGAATCTGGGAAGATCGAAATTGTCTTTCCCCGTCTTCATCCCCTCTTCACCACTAACTGAGGGTTCATGGCTTATTTATTGTGATTCGCAAAATCTTTGTTGCCATATCCACAGGGAGCATATGTCTGTTGAACTGGGGGTCGGTGATTTCACTCCGCCACTCCGACCAGGATGGAGCGTGACGCCAGTCCATGCGCTGAAGCGCAACGACCTGTCGCCTGACGGTCGATCCCAGGACGTTGCCGCGGGTTGATGCCGCTATTCGGACCGCCCTTTCCACGCCCTGAGGCTATCGGAGATAACC
>DASSYL010000362.1:0-3590 GCA_035703315.1 Candidatus Acidiferrum sp.
CGCGGCTTCTACCTGAAAATTGAGCGTACGGGCTTCCTTGCGATAGAGCTCCACGCCGGCGGCCGCTCCCAATGAAAAATTGGGTTTGACGCGGCCTCGCTCGAGATTGACGCGGGAAAGAATTTCCTTCCCGTATTGCGCCAGCAAGAAATTCAAATCAATACTTTCGGGATCTAGTTCGATAGGCAGGCCACTGCCATAATTGGCGCTGACCGCAGCCCAGACTCGTTTGGTGACTTGTGCGCGAACGCGGGCGCGGACGGTGTTGCGCTGGTCCTGGGTAACGGCGAAGCGAGTGGTTTCGGCAAGTTCGTCGCCGGCTTCGCTGCCGAGGAAAAGGCCGCCGGTGATAGGCCCCTGCGCGCTGGCGGACTGGTTGGAATAGCTCAGGAAGCCCGAGAAGCGGCGCCATTCGGAGACAGCTAGGCGGATTTCTTCGCCGATGATGCGCGCGTTATCGAACGCGATCGGGAAGCTGACGCCGGTGTCCAGTAAAACGTCGTCATCAGCAAAGTTGCGGAAATTACGGCGAAACACGTTGGCGTCCAGACGGAATTTGCCGAACAAAGCTTGGGTGAGGCCGCCCTCAAAATAATTGGCGCGAGATGGACGAACCGGAAGGCGGACAACGACGGGATTGAGCGAGTCCAGCTCCGGGGAACTGGCGAGCAGCAAGTTTTCCATGGCCGGGGTCTGAAAAACGCGATCGTAGGAAAAGTGGAGCAGCGTTTTCGATTGTGGAACGTAACGGGAGATGCCTATGCGCGGACTCCAGGCGGATTCGTTGGCGACAAAACCGTAGTGGTCGAAACGTAGGCCGGCGGCGACACTCCAATTGCCGACGTGGAAAGTGTCTTGAACATAAAACGCGGGCTCGGCATCCCATTTGCGGCCGTGGAAGGAAAATTGCAGGAGGGTGCCGGGATCGAATTTCGACGGATCGGTGATTTGATAGGAGAGGAACTCGTGCACGGGCGTGATCAACGCATCTACGCCTGCTTTCCAGTCATTGTGGCCGCGATGCCAAGAGATGTCAGCTCGCAAATAACCTTCGCGATAGCCGCGATCCTGCGAGACGATGACCGGAGTGGACAGATCGTTGGAGCGCAGCGAGAAGGAATCATCGCGGACGCTGGCGGATAGGCTCCAGAGCAGATTCGACGAGGCGATATGCTGGAAATAGATTTGTCCGCTGGTTTCGGTGCTGGCGACGTCCTGTCGCTGTCCGGCGGTTTGTTGCACACGCTCATTGGGGACGGCGTAGCGGGTTTCGCTGTGTGTGACGGTGAAACGGAGCCGGTCCTTCTCTGAAAAATCGCGCTCGTAGGAGCCGGAGAAACCAGATCCATTGCCCCAGTTGGTAAAGTTTTCTAGAACCGGTGGATCGAGATAGCGGTCGGTGTGGAATCCCATGGCGCTGGCTTCGAAATGGTTGGCGGCGGCGGAGTAGCCGATTTCAGCCGCTCCGCCGATGGAATCGAAGCTGCCGCCGCCGAGTTCGACGCGCCCGTGCAGTCCGGCCGGAGGATTTTTCTCCGTGGTGAGTTCGACGATGCCGCCCAACTTGCGGCCGTATTCGGCGGCGTATCCGGCGGTGAGCACACGGAGTGACTCGATGTCGCCGGCGTCGAAGGACGGAGCAAACCCGGGCGAACGATTTTGTGTGAGCGGCATTCCGTCGAGAACATACTGCACCTGATACTCGGATCCGCGCGGGTGGAGAATTCCGTTCGCTTCGTAGAGCCAGCCGGGCTGGTCATTAACAACATCCGAAAGAGTCCGGCCGGGTTGTGCAGAACCGTGTTCGCGGAGTTTTTCACCGCTGACCGAATAGATGGTAGCGGTTTCGGAGGGGTCGAGCAGCGTGGCCGCGTCGGTAACCTCGACTCTTGTGTTGATGGAAGCAACGCCGAGAGTGACGCCGACGCGCACGGGAACTTCGCTGCGAATTTCGACGAGGTCAGTCCAATCGGCGAAGCCTTCGGCGGCGACGGTGAGGCGGTACACGCCGAAGGGTAGCTCCGCGGCGACATACTTGCCGTCGGCGGCGATCGGAAATTCGCGTTTCAACTGGTTAGATTCGCTGACCAGCTGCGCAGTGCCGGCGGCGGGACGGCCTTGCGGATCTTTGACGTCGATGCGAAGTTCGCCGCGCTCGCGTTGTGCGAATGCCCCGCAAGGGCAGACAAGAAAGGCCAGTGCGCTTAGCAACACGAAGCACAAAGTTCTACGGCTCGCTGAACATGGATTGCGCGGTGAGGTGGCAAAAAACATCTCTATTCCAAGCTAACACAGGAATTACCACGGGCCCTGGGACACTGACCGGCAAGTTGCGAAACAGATTCATGAACAAAATTTTACGCGCGCCGACTCTTGCCGCGGTGGAAGTAATCGCTCACAATGCGAAAGCCTCTGTGGCGCAAATCCTTCATGGCTCACCGGCCCACTCCAGCAATTGTGGTTTCTTCCCAGGTCGTGTTTGGCGCGAAAACCGTTCCTTCGGAGGAAGTGGACGCGGCGTTTGGCATGCTGGTCGGAAAGCTGAGAAATCGGGCGGGAATCGTTTCCTTGGCGCATGCGAGCCCCGGCGAAACAGAGGCAACGTTGGGGGCACGGGCGGCGGAGGGCGCGCTCGGGGGCGCGGGTGTCGCCGCAGACGGCGTTGACTGGGTTCTTGCTACGACTGAAACGCACCATGCGTTTCCTTCGCTGGCGGCGCAACTTCACCGCTCGATTGACGCTCGTGAAAGTTGCGGCGCCATGGATATTGGCGGAGCGTGTTTGGGGTTCGTGCATGCGCTGGCGGTGGCCAAGGCTTTGGTGGAGTCAGAGCAGGCAGACACGGTGCTTGTGGCGACGGCGGATGTGCATTCGCGGGCGCTCACGCCTGGGCGAGTGGCGGGTGAGTTTGGCGGATTGTTTGGTGACGGCGCGAGCGCGTTCGTCGTGCAAAAGGAAGCGAATGCTGCGCCGCGCACGAATTTCTTGCTGCGCGATTTCTTTTTTGGCTGTGCGTCGCAGTATCAGCAGGCGATTCAGGTTTCCGCGGAGCCAATTGATCGATTGCGAGTGGTGTTTGATGGAGATGCGCTTTCGCGGGCGGCGACGGCACGGCTGGAGGAATGCTTACGCGAATTGGAGCGGCGCAGCGGCGTGGACCGAAGCGGCGTGGCAGCGTTTGCGACGCATCAGCCGAATCCGCGGCTGGTGGCGTTGCTGGCGAAGCGGACAGGCCAGCCGGTGGAGAAATTTCCGCTGGTGGCCGATACGCGGGGAAATTTGGGGTCGACGACGTGCGCGGCGGCTCTTCACTACGCGCTCGAACAAGCGCAGAGGGGCGAGGCCGACTGGTTGCAGCCGATATTTCTGGCCTCGCTGGGTCCGGGACTGTTGTTTGGCGCTGGCTGGCTGAAGCCGGTGAGAGTGGACGGTTGCGCCTCGTAGTGTAACTTGGGGGCCAGCCCGCAGGCGCGCGCAGTGAATTCTGTGTGACCGACGACGCAGCTCATGGTCGTGGGCCAGCCGGAGTCCGTTGGGGCGCAGCGGGCATAACGAGATTAAAGCGTTCCTAACCTGCGACAGAGTGACGG
>DASSYL010000464.1:0-3003 GCA_035703315.1 Candidatus Acidiferrum sp.
CCCTGCACCGGATACCAAATGAGCAGCATGTTGGCTGTCGCATACAACCACGGAAAACAGAGAAAAGCCGTTAGCAAATACCATTGCGACACATAAAGGCCATCGCGAGATCGGTCGCGAAGCAGGATCAGGCTCCACACGCCGATACAAATATACGCGATAAGAAGAATCGCCGCCGCCGCACCGGGGAATTCCAAACCCCTCACTGCGTTTCCATCACCGGCGAGAATCCCGCAAATGCCAAGAAGAAGACCGAAATTCCAAAATGCGCCGGCAGTCACCAGAAGCCGTTCGGAACCAAGAGCCGCGCGTCCGAGCTGAGCCAAGAACCAAAAGCCAAGACCCATCCCGGCCTGGGATGCCCACCCATACCAAAGCGAATTCTCGGCAGCGGCCTGAACTCTTCCGTAGGTCAACCAGCCAGATCCGTCTAGTAGCGAGGGCATCACAAGCTTCCACTCCGCCAGGCAACTCAGGAACGATCCGACGACCAACCAAAAAACTGCTGAACCCAAAAACATCAGGACCGGGAAGCGCAACGCGTCGCGACGCTCTTGGTTTTCTAGTTTCGCGGCGATGGGTGGGTTCATCTTCCCGAGTCGGTTGCATCACCTGCACTGCAATGCTGAGTTATCATAAATTGGCCATCGCTTGCGTGGCTGAAGTGCTGGCCGGGGTGGGCGCAACCGGAGCAGCAGGTGGCGCTGGGGAAGCTGCAGGCGAGGGCGTAGGTGCCGCCGCTGGCGATACGGCTGGCGCGGCCGCGGGCGAAGCAGTAGGTGCCGCGCCTGGCGCGTTCGCCGGCGAAGCGCTAGGTGCTGCCGCTGGCGCGGCTGCTGGCGAAGCGCTAGGCGCCGCTACCGGAGGCGCTGGGGCGGCTGGGGCGGTCGGAGGGGCGGCTGGCGCGGGCGAAGCGGCCGGTGATGCCGCTGGTGACGGCGCCGGAGTTGCGATTGGTCCCGCCGCTGTTGGCTTTTTGGAGTTCAGTTCGACAATGGCAAGTTCCATTGCGCGTTCGATAGGGATCTGGAGAGTGCCCTTGGCCTTATCGACCCAGGCATAGTTTTGAAGCTTCTTCGCGTTTTCGGCTTCAAGCTCCTGATGGGCCTTGGTCCGTTCAGCGGCGCGCGCGGCATCCTCTTTGGGTGCAGGCGCCAATGCCGTCAGAAGCCTGACGGCGATCACAAAGAGCAAGAGCAGGAGAAATCCCCCGGTGAGAACGAGCCACAATGGTCTGGAATGGGCAGCGGCCTTCATCAGTTCTTCAGGGCGATGGACTTCCCAAGACGCGGATCGCGCGTCGGAAAGAGCGATGAGTCGCCCAGTCGCTTGAGAAAAACAGCGGCCAGCGTGCAGCCGATGGCCACCAGGCTGAAAAAGTCGAGCGGATTTGGCCGAACCCCGGCGACGTGCAACGCGGGAAGGACAACGATATAGATGTCAAGCATGTGCATTAACAGGATCCAAACCGCCATGCCGCACAGAAAGGTCGGCGTCTTCTTGGCACGTTGAAAGAGCAGCAAGACAAATGGGACGAAGAAATGCCCGACCACCATGAACTGGCTCAAATACCACCAGCTCGCGGTATTGCGCCGAAGGAAGTAGACGGTCTCTTCGGGGATGTTTGAATACCAGATCAGCATATACTGACTGAAACCGATGTAGGCCCAGAAGATCACGAAAGAGAGCATCAGCTTACCCATGATGTGGTAGTGCTCCAGGTTCACCACCTGCTGCAAATAGCCGGCGCCACGCAGCGCCGTGACGATCAAGACGAGCGCGCACATTGAACTAAGCGCCGCACCGGCGAAAATATACACACCCCACATTGTGGAAAACCACTCGTACTGAAGTCCCATCAGCCAGTCCACCGCGGCAAAGGTAAGACAGACCGCGAATGGAATGGCGCTGGCAAATGATACCCGGCGATTGAAGACGGTGTAAACCGCGGCACCACTGCTGTCCTGCGCGATCGAGAACGTTCGCAGGAGCGTCGAGGAAGCGACAAAGAAGATGAAGTAGACGCTCGCCCTAATGTAAAAGAAAGGCACGTTAAGGTACGCAGCCTTCTCGGCCAAAAGAGGACTGTGGGCACTCTCAGGCTGCATCCATTTCCACAGCGTCGGACCGACGGCGAGGAGTGGAATGAAAAGGAGGGCCATAATCGCGAGAAGGCTTCCCATATTTTCCAGCTGCCGGCGGACGACGACGCTCCACTCGGCATCTGTCGCATGGTGCACCAGGGTCCAGAACAGCCCTCCCATGCAGATGGTCAGGAAAAACGTGTAGGCAAAGAGATAGGAGAACGCGAACTGCTTTGTATCGATGAAGGCTCCAACGAGGACAACCGCAAAGGCCAGCACCGCCATGCCAATCAATCCAAGAAAACGACCCCCGACATGCTTGTAGTCGAAAAATTCCGGTTGCGGATCGTGGCTATAGGGTTGGCTCATCTATTGAGACTCCAGTTTGACTCGTTCTCCCGGAGGCACGTCGGTCAAGACGGCTCCTCCTTGCGACTTCTGCAATGCTCGCAGGTAAGCGATGATCGCCCAGCGGTCGATCACCTGAATTCGGTCACCATAGCCGAGCATGGTGTTCTTACCGTGGGTGACCGTGTTGAAAATCTCCCCGTCAGCCATGGTGCGAATGCGATCCTGAAGCAAGCTTTGCACCGTATTGAGTCCAAATCGTTGCGCAATGCCGTTTCCCGCTCCGGTCGCGCCGTGACAGACTGCGCAATAAATGCCAAACCGCTGTTGGCCACGCCCCATTACCGCCGGGGAGATCTGAAAGGGAATGCCCGTGCCCCAATTCTCACCCATCTTTCCAGTGTCGATGTAGGTGGGCGAACTCGAGAAGATGATCTGCTGGTATGGTCCGGTGGCCTGGCCGACCGAACCGTCCACCAGCTTATGCATCGGCATCGCATAGCCCAGCGGCACGGTGCCCTCGACCGGGGGGCGCGCGGCGCGTCCATCCGCAAAGAAGTCGCTTGGTGTT
>DASSYL010000569.1:0-4023 GCA_035703315.1 Candidatus Acidiferrum sp.
GGGAGGTGGTGCCTCTCCCATCCGGGCGGAAACCAAAACCAGTTGTTCGCAGTGCGGAAAGGAAACCACCGTTCCTTTCCGGCCAACGCAGGGACGCCCGGTCTTTTGCCGGGAATGCTTCCAGCAGCGGCGAGCCATGGGCGCTGCGTAATTTCGCTTCTCCCGCCGCGGATCCTAGTTCTTGAATTTCTCAAGCGCGATCGGTTTTTGCAGGTCGCGCTCATTTGGTCATAGGATTTAGCCGTTTCATTCGCTCTCTTTGCTCCTCGCAATTCCACCAGGGCGTCCTTCACCGGACGCCCTTTTTTTTTTGCAATACCGTGATCCGGCCGGCATAGGACGCAGCACCACTGAAATAGCGTCGCCTTCAGAGCCGGCCTTATTTGCATTGATTGGTGGCGCACAAACAACTGTCAGCTGGGGTATGATACCCGCGAAGTCCCCAGTTCAGCCGCCCGTAAAGCGGGCGACCGTGCAAGCCAACCACCGGAGGGCCAGCCATGGCTCACCGCTTCACCATCGGTGTCGAGGAAGAATTCCAGATCATAGATCCCGCGACGTGCGATTTGCGCTCGCACGTCATGCAGATCGTAAACGAAGTTTCCCCGTCCATTCAGGAACAGGTCAAAAGCGAGATGCACCAGTCCATCGTCGAAACGGGGACGCGTATCTGCGAAAATGTTGGCGAGCTCCGCATCGAGATGCACCGCACGCGCGGCGAACTGATTGCCGCGGCGGAGCGCGCCGGACTGCAGGTAGCCGCGGCAGGCACTCACCCCTTTGCCAGCTGGATCGAACAAGTAATCTCACCCGGCGAACGCTACGAAAATATCGTGGAAGAGCTGCAGCAACTGGCCCGCTCGCTGCTGATTTTCGGCATGCACATCCACGTGGCCATGCCCGACAAGCAAACCACCATCGACATGATGAACATGGTGCGCTACTTCTTGCCCCATCTGTTGTCGCTGTCGACGAGTTCGCCCTTCTGGATGGGCCGCAACACAGGGTTGAAGTCGTTCCGCACCACCGTGTTCCGCAGGTTCCCGCGCACCGGCGTGCCGGAAATGTTTCAGTCCTGGAGCGAGTACGAGAATTTTGTAAATCTTCTCGTGCGGCTCAACTGCATTGATAACGGAAAAAAGATCTGGTGGGACGTCCGCCCGCACCCGACGTTCGGCACGCTGGAATTTCGCATGTGCGACTGCACCACGAAAGTAGAGGAAGCGTGCGCGATTGCGGCGTTGACCCAAGCCATCGTCGTAAAGCTCCACCGTCTCTACACGTCAAACCAGAGCTGGCGCATCTACCGTCGTGCCTTGATCGAGGAAAACAAATGGCGGGCGGCGCGCTACGGCATCGAAGGCAAGATGGTTGACTTCGGCAAGGAAGCGGAAGTGCCGATGAAAGTACTGATCCCGGAACTGCTCGAGCTGGTCGACGACGTGGTGGATGACCTGGGCAGCCGCAGCGCCGTAAATTACGTGAACACGATTTTGAGCGAAGGTACCAGCGCCGAACGGCAATTGCGCGTGTATGAACAGACCGGTGATTTGAAGGCCGTCGTGCGCCACGTCGTGGCAGAGACACGCGCCGGCTCTGTCGAGCCCAAGCAGAGTTCGGCGCACGCGATCAATTGAGGCGTAAGCGCGGAATTTTTCAGGAGTGAACAGTCATGCACATCGTGGGACTACTTTGCGGGCGTGAATATTCATTTCCTCCGGCATTCATCGCAAAAGTGAACCAGCTGGGGAAAAAGGATGGCGTCGTGGCCGAATTCGCGAAGCTGGGCGGGACGCGCATGGGCGAGCCCGCGCGCTACCGCGTGATCGTCGACCGCATCTCTCACGAAGTGGAGTATTACCGCGGCTACTTGAAGCATGCAGTTTTGCAAGGCGCCTATGTCATCAACAATCCGTTCTGGTGGACTGCCGACGACAAATATTTCAACTACTCCGTCGCCGCTAAGTTGGGTATCGCCATCCCGAAGACGGTGCTCCTGCCACAAAAGGGTTATCCAAAGGACGTAGACATCAGCGCGGAATCCCTGCACAACATGGAGTACCCGATTGATTGGGACGGGTTGCTGGATTATGTAGGCCGGCCAGCCATTCTGAAACCCTACTCCGGTGGTGGCTGGAAGCACGTCTACAAAGTTCACAACAAGCAGGAATTGATCGAAGCGTACGACAAAACGGCGCCGTACTGCATGACGCTTCAGGAATTCATTGATTTCGACCGCTATGTCCGCTGCTTCACCTTCGGCAAATCAGATATCGTGCCCGTGCACTACGATCCAAAGGAACGGCGCTATCTGGTCGACCACGACTATCTGACGCCGGCTCTGGGCGCGCGCGTGGTGAAGGACGCGCAGACCATCAACCAGGCGCTCGGCTATGAAATGAACACGATTGAGTTCGCCATCAAAGGCGATGTTCCTTATGCGATTGATTTTTTGAATCCCGCGCCCGACTTCGAACGCGACCGCATCACCGAATTCTATTTCGAGATGGTGCTGGACAACATGTCGCGCTTGGTGATTGACCGCGCCCTTAACGGCGTCGCCTCGAACCCCTGGCCGCGCTGGGAAGAAATGTTAGGCGTTGGCGCGGCGTCAGGCGTGATCGGCGCGCCCAAGGGAGTGGCACAAGCCGCGACTGCCAGCGTAACCACATCCGTGCCCGCCACAGGTCCGGGGCCCGCCTCCACCGATGCGGGAGCCAAAACAAAATGAGCAGCGGCACGGCGCCCAATACGGCGAGTACGGTTTCCAGTGCACCGGCGGAGCTCTGGCACAAACTCCTGAAAGAGGAGCTGCAGCGTTCGCCAAAGTTCACCGAAGAGTTTTACGACAAGCTGCGCGCCGCGAAGCTGACTTTCGGCAACCGCGTACACTGCCCTTTCTTGCGGCCGTTTTTTCTTTCGCCAGAAGAAGAACAGCACGTACGGATTGTCGCCGAGAAAATGGCCGAGTTCGGTGAGCGAGTCGCCAGCCATGCGATGCAGGACGCCGCACTGCTCGCTCAGCTGCATTTACGCGAAGAAGAACTGCGCCTGATTCGTATCGGCAAGCCGCACGGCTTTGCCAGCACGGCTTCGCGGCTCGACTCATTCCTGCTGCCAGATGATCTGAAATTCGCCGAATACAATGGCGAATCACCCGCTGGTTCGGGCTACACCGAAACTCTGACGGAAGTTTTTCTTGGCCTGCCACTGATGGCGAAGTTCGCGAAGAAATATGACGCCCACAGCTATCCGCTCAGCGCTAAATTGCTGGACGCCTTGGTGATGAGCTACCTCGACTGGGGCGGCACATCCAAGAAGCCGCAAATGCTCATCACTGACTGGCGCGAAGTGCCCACTTGGAGCGAATTTGAAATCCTAAAGGCTCGTTTCGAAAAAATGGGTGTGCCCGTCGAACTGGCCGACCCGCGCGACCTGCAGCTCGACCGCAAGGGACTGATCGCCAACGGCAAGAAAATTGACCTGGTTTATCGCCGCGTGCTCATCAACGACATCGTGGCCCGTCCCGCTGAATCTAAACCGCTAGTCGACGCCGTCGCCGCGAACGCAGTCTGCATGGCCAACCATTTCCGCTGCAAAATCCCTCATGTGAAAGCGTTTTTCGCGGTGCTCACCGACGAGCGCAACGACGCGCTGTTTTCTTTCTTCGAACGCGAACTCATCCGCAAGCATGTTCCGTGGACGCGTGTCGTCGCTGACACCCGCACTTCGCACTACGGCACTGCGATTGAATTGCTCGATTTCGTCCGGCGGCAGCGCAACCACCTTGTCCTGAAGCCGAATGACGAGTATGGCGGCAGTGGTGTAACGCTAGGCTGGGAAGCCAGCGAATCCGATTGGGACGCCGTGCTCGAAAAAGCCATTTCGACCGCGCAAGGCTGCTGGATCGTTCAGGAGCGAATTCCCATCCGCCGCGAAGTTTTTCCCTGGGTTCAGCCAGACGGCACAGTCGACTATCGCGACATGCTGGTGGACTTTGCGCCGTATCTTTTCCGCGGCAAG
>DASSYL010000118.1:0-2384 GCA_035703315.1 Candidatus Acidiferrum sp.
AGAGAGCGAACGGCAACGACCAAACGTTCCTTTCTAGGAGCAAGCCCTAGTTCCTTCGGTTCCGCAGGGACTGGTGATGGAACAGGCGGCGAAAGCGACACATCAGCATTGGGCTTGCCCACTGGAGCGAATGTTGGCTGAGTCGCACCTTGCGGCCAATATGGCTTGCGTTCGAACGGATAGCTGGGCAAAGTTACGCGTCGACGAGACTCGTTGGAATAGAAGTGGTTCCAGTCAATCTTGACGCCGGTCATCCAAAGACGCCCGAGCGTTTCGTGGAATCCGCGAAGTTCTTGTTCACCCGACAAAGCCAGCGAAGCGAGAACATTTTGTTCGGCCCGCTTTCCGGGGTGTTGGCGCGCTAGAGTACTCAGCGTTTGGCCAGGACCGACCTCGAGCAAAAGGTTTCGCGGTTCCTCCATCAGTTTCGCCACGCCTTCAGCGAATCGGACTGTCTGCCGAACGTGGCCAGCCCAGTAATCAGGATTCGTGGCTTCAGCGGCAGTGATCCACTGGGCGGTGACGTTGGAGACGTAGGGAATCTGTGGCTCGCGAAGAAAGACCTGTTTCAGGAGGGTGCCAAAGGGTTTCAGCACCGGGTCCATCATCGCGGAATGAAAAGCATGCGACGTCTGCAGTCGCTTGGTTGCGATGCTGCGGGTCTGCAAAATCCTTTCCAGCGATTCGACAGCGTTGTAAGGACCCGATACGACGCAAAGATTCGGAGAATTCACGGCGGCAATGCTCAGCTCCGACGTCAGTAGTGGCAGCACTTCGCTTTCCGCCTGGCGAACAATCAGCATTGCACCGCCAGGCTGGGCCTGCACGAGTGACCCGCGGCGCGCAACAAGCGTGAGCGCATCCTCCAGCTGAAAAACTCCGGCTAGACAGCCCGCAACGTACTCCCCAACGCTGTGTCCGATCATTGCCGCAGGAAAAACTCCCCACGACATCCACAATTTGGCGAGCGAGTACTCGATCACGAACAGAGCAGGCTGAGTTAAGGCCGTCTGCTGAAGCTGAAGCTGCGATTCCTTTTCCGAGCCGCTTTTCGGAAACATCACGGCGCGCAGGTCGGTGCCGAGCAATGGCTTTAAGATTGTCAAGCAGCAGTCAATGTTTTCGCGGAAAATGGGCTCAGTCTCATATAACGACGAGCCCATTCCCGCATACTGTGCGCCCTGGCCCGGAAACATGAAGACCACTGGCGGATCTGAACTTCGTTCGTGCTGAGTGAAAACCCGCTTGGAATCACCTGCCGCGAGGGCGGCTGCGCCATCGCCGGGTTCGCGACATACGACAACACGCCGATAGGGGAAAACCGCCCTGCCCGTTTGCAAAGTGAACGCCGTGTCAGCTAAGGCCGCGGGCTGATTCTCACCAGACAGGCGATTCGCCATACTTCGAAGGTAGTTCGAAAGCTGTGCCGTCGCGTTCTCCAGCGCCTCCGGCGTTTTCGCCGACACCGGCAACAGCTGCCACGGACGTCCTGGTGCTGAAGGCTGCAATTCCGGGGCTTCTTCCAGAACGACATGTGCGTTGGTGCCGCCGGTTCCGAAGGAACTGACGCCCGCGCGGCGAGGAATTCCGTTTTCGCGCTCCCAGTCGCGAAGCTTGGCGTTGACAAAAAACGGGCTAGATTCAAGATTCAGCTTGGGATTCGCCGAGCTGTAGTGGAGCGATGCTGGAAGTACTTTGTGATGAAGGGCGAGGGCGGTTTTGATCAAACCGGTCACACCCGACGCCACATCCAGGTGTCCGGTGTTCGATTTTACCGAGCCGATTGCACAGAACTGTCGCGCGTCGGTCCCTTCACGGAACGCTTTCGTCAGCCCCGCCACTTCGATCGGATCACCCAAGGGAGTAGCGGTTCCGTGCGCTTCCACGTACGAGATCGAGCGAGGTTCGAAACCGGCAAGCGCGTGAGCCAGCGAAATGACTTTCGCCTGACCATCCACACCGGGTGCGCCGAAACTTACGCGCTGCGAACCATCGTTATTGAGGGCTGCGCCCTTGATCACCGCGAAAATCTGATCACGGTCTCGGATGGCATCATCAAGGCGTTTCAGAACGACGATGCCCACGCCGTTGCCGAAGGCAGTGCCACTGGCTTGCGCGTCGAAGGTGCGCGTGTGGCCGTCCGCCGACCCGATGTTGCCTTCGTCGTGAAAATAGCCTCGCACCTGCGGAACGGTAACCGACGCACCACCGGCTAGTGCAAAATCGCACTGGTAGGTCAGAAGGCTCTGACAAGCCTGCGCCACGGCGACCAAGGAGGTAGAGCAAGCGGTGCTTACGTTGAGAGCGGGGCCCTTAAGTCCCAGTTTGTACGCCACCCGTGTGGCGACGTAGTCCTTTTCGTTGCCGAACATGACTTGCTCTGG
>DASSYL010000126.1:0-16342 GCA_035703315.1 Candidatus Acidiferrum sp.
CTGGTGGATTGGGAACGCATCCGCAGCGCAAAGTTTCGCTTTGCGTTTGACGCAATGCATGGCGCCGCGGCGGGATTGTTGACGGAACTTTTCCGACGGAACGGCGTGGAGTGCCACGAAATTCGCGGCGGACGCGATCCAAGATTCGGCGGCGCGCATCCCGAGCCGATCGAGCCGCACATTGCGCCGCTGCAAAACGAAGTAGCGACTGGAAAATTCGACGCCGGATTTGCCGCCGATGGCGATGGCGATCGCATTGGGGCTGTAGACCGTAGCGGGGAATTCGTAAATCCGCACCAGATATTTTCGCTGTTGGTATGGCACTTGGCCGGGTCGAGAAATCTTCCCGGCGAAATCGCAAAAACTTTTTCGGTGACCAAGTTGATTGACAAGCTGGCGGCGAAGCTCAAGCGCAAACTGCACGAGGTGCCGATCGGTTTCAAATACATTTGCGAGCTGATGCTGGAACGAAACATCTTGATCGGGGGCGAGGAAAGCGGCGGCATTGGAACGAGTCTGTATCTTCCAGAGCGGGATTTCACGGTGTCGGCGTTGTTCCTGGCGGAGCTGATGGCCTGGCACGGCAAATCTATGGGCGAATTACTGGACGAGCTGCACAAAGAATTTGGCGAATACAGATACGGGCGCATGGATCTGGATGTCACTCCGCAGCAGAAAGAAAAGGCTATGGCGTGGTTTTCTAACGGCACTGAGAAAATTGCCGATTGGCCGGTCGTGCGGCGAGAAGACATGGATGGCATCAAGCTGTACCTCGGCGATATGGGATGGGTGATGGTACGGGCATCGGGGACGGAAAACCTGCTGCGGGTGTACTCCGAAACGTCGGGCAAGGAAACCACTCGTCGAGTGCTCTCCGCGGTTGCCGAAAAGATTCAAGCCATGTGATTGGAGGCAGCGATGAAGACCATTAATATTGCCAGGAAATTTTCGCAGATCAGCGAGCCGTGGAGCCCCAAAATTCTGGGAGAGATCAACGATAGCTACGTGAAGGCAGTACGCTTCCAGGGCGAGTTTGTCTGGCACCATCACGACCACGAAGACGAAATGTTTCTGGTGGTTCAGGGCCGCATGCGGATGAAATTCCGCGATCATGAAGAGATTGTCGGACCCGGCGAATTCATCATCGTTCCGCGGGGCGTCGAGCATCTGCCGGTGGCCGAGGAAGAAACGCAGGTGCTGCTCTTTGAGCCGAAAACAACTTTGAATACCGGAAACGTTACGAACGAAAGGACACTGCCGCAACTGGAAAGAATTTAGCCAGATTGCGTCGACTTGCCATGAGCCATCGCTTCTATACCCTGGATGTATTCACGACAACGCGCTTCGAAGGGAATCCCCTGGCCGTTTTTGCCGACGGAGACGGGCTTTCCGACGACGCCATGCAGGCAATCGCGCGGGAAATGAATCTTTCGGAAACGGTTTTTGTGCAGAAACCGACCGACGACCGCGCTCTGGCGCGACTGCGCATTTTTACCACGCAAGAAGAGTTGAAGCTGGCAGGCCACCCGGTGATCGGTACTTGGTTCCTGTTAGCCGAGCTCGGGGTGGTTCCCGCTCAGGAAGGCGGCGTGCACATTTTGCAGCAGACCGGGGCTGGAGTTTTGCCGGTGGAAATCCGGTTCAAGGACGGGCGGCCACGGCGTGTGACGATGACGCAAAAAGAAGCGCAGTTCAAGCCGCTGAAAGCAAGAAAGGCGGCGCTGGCAAAAGCGCTGGGCTTGTCACTGAAAGATTTTGACTCGACGCTGGAACCGCTGTGCGTGTCGACGGGAGTGTTTAATTTAATGGTGCCGCTGCGGAATCGCGCCGCACTCGGCAAGATCGAAATGAACATGTCGGAGCTGCGGCGGTTGCTGGGAAAAAACGCGACCATGGCGTACTGTTTCGCGCTGGGCAAAAACAACACTGCGTTTTCGCGCGGAATGCTGCCGTGGGAACTGTATGAAGACGCCGCGACAGGCTCGGCGGCCGGTTCCTTAGGAGCGTACTTGGTGAAAAACGGAGAGCTCGATACAGGACAGACGCTCGGCATCCTGCAAGGCGCTGAGATGGGCCGTCCGAGCCAGATCGAGGTGGAAGTTTCGCAAGCCGGCAAAAAGCTGGTACCGCGCGTAAGCGGGGCGGCGGTGCGAGTACTTGAAGGAACGATCGAATAGACGAGCCGCAGCGGGACCGCTACGATTTTTTTACAACCTTGCCGACAGCGTGGAGAATGCCGTTCAAATAGCTTGTGGACTCTTCGCTGGAATATTTCTTGGCCAATTCCAGGGCTTCGTCAAAAACAGTGCGTCGCTGCGCGGTGTTGGCGCGCAATTCATAAATGGCCAGGCGCAGAATGGCGCGGTCGATGGCCGAAATTCTCTCCATTTTCCATTCGCTATGTTCTTCGATCAGCGCGTCGAGATCCTTAATCTGCTCCGCGGCGCCTTCGAAGAGTTCGGTCGCAAACCTTTCGGTGAGATCGGCCGCGGCAGCGCCCTTCCAGAACTGTTCTACCAGCTTGTGCGGATCTTTCTGGCTCATTTCCCACTGGAAGAGCATCTGCATGGCGTATTCGCGCGATTTTGAACGAAGCCGCACGTTAATCACGCCGCGCTTTCTTGGCTGGAAATTTTGCCGCGGCAGCGGGTTTCAACTTGCGAGACAGTTGAGCCATTTCAATTGCAGCGAGGCCAGCTTCGAACCCTTTATTGCCGCCCTTCAGTCCCGCACGGTCGATCGCTTGTTCGAGGGTGTCGCAGGTGAGCACACAGAAAATTACCGGCACGCCGGTGTCCATTTGAGCGAGCTGCAGGCCGCGGGAAGTTTCCGAGCAAACGTAATCGTAGTGCGCCGTTGCGCCACGAAGCACGCAGCCGATCGCGATTAGCGCGTCGTACTTGCCGGTGACGGCGAGCTTTTTTGCGGTCAGCGGCAATTCGAATGCGCCCGGCACGTGAACAACGTCGACGTCGGCACTTCGGGCGCCTGAGCGTTCGAGGGCATCGACGGCAGCAGCGAGCAAGCGCTCGGTGATAAAGCTGTTAAAACGGCTGACCGCGATGGCGAATCGCAAGCCACGCGCGGCTAGTTCCCCGCTAATTTTTCCCGGCTGAAGTTTATCGGCCAAAGTCGCTGAGGCTCCGTTCTTTACTTTCCCTTGAACGCCGCAGGGCGCTTTTCCAGAAATGCTTTTGTGCCTTCGCGCATGTCTTCGGTGGCGCACGCCACGCCAAACAGCGTCGCTTCGAGGAAGAGGCCTTCTTCTAGAGGCATTTCGACGCCGCGCTCGATGGCTTCCATAGTGAACTTCACGGCCAGCGGGGCGTTGGCGATAATTTTCTTGGCCATGGCTTCGGCGGCGGGCAGGAGCTCGGCCGGTTCGTAGATATGATTGACCAGGCCGATGCGAAAGGCTTCGTCGGCACTGATCATTTCGCCGGTAAGGCACAGTTCATGCGCCATACCTTTGCCGCACAGGCGAGTGAGGCGCTGCGATCCGCCGTAGCCGGGAAGGATTCCGAGCTTCACTTCGGGCTGGCCGAGGCGAGCGGTCTTGCTGGCGATGCGAATCGAACAACTGAGCGCAAGTTCACAGCCGCCACCCAAAGCAAAACCGTTGATCGCACAGATCGAGGGCTTGCCGATTGTTTCCAATAGATGAAAGACGCTTTGGCCGAAGAGGGAGAAATCCTTGCCGCCGACCGGGGTTTGCTGTGCCAGTTCGCCAATGTCCGCGCCCGCTACGAACGCCTTCTCTCCGGCGCCCGTAAGAATCAAAATGCGAACGTCCGCATCCTCACGCGCATCGAGCAGCGCGCTTTGCAGCTCTTCGACGGTCTTGCGATTGAGAGCGTTCAGAACCTTGGGGCGATTGAAGGTGATCGTCGCGATGCCTTCTTTTTTGTCGTAGAGGATATTTTCGTAGATCATTGATGGTCTCAAGAGTTCAGAGCTTCTGCGGCACGGGTTTTTGCGGATCGGAATAGTCATAAAAGCCGCGGCCCGCTTTACGGCCGTTCCAACCGGCAAGGACCATCCGCTTCAGTAATGGTGGCGCCGCAAATCGTTTTTCCTTGAACTCGTCGAACATGATTTGCGAAATGTAGTAGGTGGTATCGAGGCCGACGAAGTCGAGGAGGGTCAGCGGGCCCATGGGATGGCCGCAGCCGAGCTTCATGGAATTGTCGATATCCTCTATCGAGCCGACGCCTTCTTCGAGCGCGCGAATCGAGTCGAGTAGATAGGGCACCAGCAAGCGATTGACGATAAATCCGGTCGAATCGTTGGCGCGCACCGCCACTTTTCCAAGTTTCGAGCCGAATGCCACCATTTCTTCGTAGACCGCGGGATCGGTCGCGATCGTCTTTACTACTTCAACCAGCTTCATGACGGGCACGGGGTTGAAAAAATGCAGACCAACGAAGCGTTGCGGGCGCTTGGTTGACGTGGCAATTTCCGTGATAGTCAGCGAGGACGTATTGCTGGCAAAAACAGCCCTTTCCGGACAAAGACGGTCCAGAGCGCCGAACAATTCACGCTTTGCCGGGAGCTGTTCGATGATCGCTTCTATGATCAGATCGCAGTCTTTTAAATCCTCAATGACTGTGGTGCCCTTCAAACGATTGCGGATTTCACCCTTGGTAGCGTCAGTGATGGTTCCCTTTTCCACGAGCCGCGCCAAATTCTTTTCGATGCCCTTGATTCCCTTGTCCACCAGCTCTGGGCTGACCTCGCGGACTACGGTAGAGAAGCCGGACGCGGCGCAAACCTGGGCGATCCCAGCGCCCATCAGCCCACACCCCACGACTCCTACTTTCGCTATCGGCATAACTTTTCCTCGTTAGACTCGCGGGGATTCCCGCATGACCCGCCCCGGGCCGGAACAAGAGTGTATCAAATTTGTAGCAGGCATACGTTGGGCTGGGCGCGGCGCAACCTGCAAATCAGGCGCTAGCAACGTTCTCGACAATCATCGCAATTCCCTGGCCGCCGCCAATGCAGGCGGTCGCCAGTCCGTAGCGCAAATTATTTCTGCGCAGCTCATTCAGCAGCGTAATCACTAGCCGGGTGCCGGAAGCGCCGAGCGGGTGCCCGAGCGCAATCGCTCCGCCATTCACGTTGGTCTTTTCGCGGTTCAATCCCAGCGCCTTCTCAACGGCGAGGTATTGCGCAGCAAAAGCCTCGTTAACTTCCACGCGATCCATCTGACCGACCGTGAGGCCGGCTGCCTTGAGCGCCTTTTGCGAACTTGGCACCGGACCGATGCCCATGATGCTCGGATCCACTCCCGTTGTAGCCCACGAAACAATTCTGCCAATCGGTTTCAAGCCGCGCTCTTTGGCAGTCTTTTCTTTGGTCACCACCACCGCCGCCGCGCCGTCAACGATTCCGCTGGCGTTGCCTGCAGTCACGATGCCGTCCTTCTTAAACGAAGGCGGCAGCTTCTCCAGAATTTCCATGGTGGTTTCGGGGCGACGGTGGTCGTCTTCGCTCACGGTGATGGTCTTCTTGCCTTGTTTCACTTCCACCGGAACCAGTTCTTCCTTGATGCGGCACGCCTTGTACGCGGCATCCGCGGCTTGCTGGCTACGCAGAGCGTAAGTGTCGGCGCCCTGACGCGTGATGCCGAACTGCGCCGCCAGTTTCTCGGCTGTGAGTGCCATCGGCAAACCGCAATAGGTGTCGGTCAAGCCCGCCATCAGCGTATCTTCCAGTGCGCCGCCGCCCAGTTTTAGGCCATTGCGCAAGCCGCGAATGACGAACGGCGCCTGGGTCATATTCTCCATGCCGCCTGCGAGGACTAGTTCGCTCTCACCCAGCAAAAGACGCTGAGCAGCCTGCGCAATGGCTTCGATACCCGAGCCGCAAAGACGATTCACCGTCACCGCTGGCGTCTCGGGTTTCAGTCCGGCTTTCAACGCGACGTGGCGCGCTCCATATAGCGCGTCGGCGCTGGTCTGCATCACATTGCCAAAAACTGCATGATCAAATTCTTCGGGATTGGCGTCGGAACGACGAATCGCTTCGCGCGACGCGGCCGCAGCCAGATCAATCGCCGAAACATCGGAAAACGCGCCGGTGTAGCGCGACATCGGCGTCCGCGCACCCGCAACAATCACCACATCGGTTGGAAACATTGCGACCTCGTTAGGAGTTAGATGCAATTCACTCGGAACTGTTGCAGCAGTTCAAACTTTCGGCGCTTCGAGTGTGACCACCGTGTCGCCACCGCGCTTACGGGCTTCTTCCACAGAAAACTCCGCGCGGTTCATCAGATCGGTCACGATGTCTTCACTTTCGTAGTCCGGTTTCGCGACAGCTTCGACAATTCCTGCGCTCAGGGTGATCGACGTCGAATCCCACGGCGGCCGGATTCCCGCGGCGGCCCGGCGCAATTTGTCGGCCAGATTCTGCGCGCCCGCCAAAGTCGTATCCGGTAAAATGAACGCCAGCGACCACGAAGTGTATTTTACCGCGACGTCGTTTTGCCGCACGATCGGCTGCAAGGAGCGCGCCAATTGCTCCAGAAAGCGCTCCATGGGCGACTCGCCCTGCTGCCGCGCCAGCTCCGCGCCGCGATCAATCTGCACGATGGTCAGCGCCAGCGGCGTCCCCTGCGTTCGCGCGCGGTCGGCTTCCGTCAGCAGGCAGCTTTGATAGGAACTGCGGCTCAGCAGGCCGCTGCGTTCATCGGAAACTCCCATGCGCCGCACCAGCGAGCGAAGGCGCGTGTGGCTCACGCTCATCAACATTTGATCGCCGATCGCCTGAAGAAAATACGTCTCGTTGGGCTTCCACTTGCGCGGCTCGGATTGCCCGACAATGAGCATGCCGGCGCTCTGCTGTGTCTCGCGATCGGTAATGCGGACGCCCATCGCAGTGCGCAATCCTAGATCCTTCAAGGCAGGACCGGTTGCATCTTCCAAGATGAGTCCACCGAGCTCATCACCTGAAGTTTTTTCCACCTGGGCCAGTAGAAACACCACTTGCGCGCCAGGCGCGGACTTCATGTTCGCTCCGCAAAATTCGGCAGCGATATCCGGCGGCCTGCCCGGCGCGCCGATCACGGCAAGCGCTCGGCTTGCTTGCAAATATTCGCCGACCTCGCTCACAGCCGTGTTCAACATGGCGCGCGGCGTCTGCTGACGAAAAATCTTCTGATTGATTTCGGAAATCTTCGAAAGATCGCGAAGCGTGTCGGCCGTGAAAGCTCCGGTTTTTCCGGTGTGCGCGCTTACTGGCTCAGGCGTCGGGGCAATGCCGGCGCGCACCGGCTCGGTTTTCTTCGGCGGCGCGCCCTTCGGCCACCAATTCGCGGTCTGATACAAAGTCCTCAGCCGCGAGTTCTTCTCCTCTTCTCCCGGAAACATTTCGGCGATTTTCATCAGCCGGTCGATCGCTTTGCTCTGCAGCGAGTACTGTAGAAAAATCTCCGTCTGCACGATCAGGTCTTCCAGGGCCTGCATCTTCTGGCCCTCTTCGCTCACCGGAGCTGTCTCACGAGAACCGGCTGGGCCGGCCTGCGGAACAGTGTCGGCGGTCGAAACGCTGGTCCCGGATTTGGTCAAGCGGCTCGCAACGCGTTTCAGAAAAGCGTCGTCGGCTTTTCCTTTCAGCTTTTCTAAGCGTTCCTGATTGCGATAGTCGTATGCGTCGATATCAACCAGGCGTTCCAGCGCGTCGCACGCTTTCCGAACCTCATTTCGTTCGAGACAGGCGTCGAACAACTTGATCATGATTTCAAAGTATTTCGACTCGCGGTTCAGTTCGTTGTAGAGCACCGCCCAAAACTCGAGCAGTTCTGCCGAACTGGTGTGCCTTCCCGCAACGTCATCCACTTGAGCGGCGAATTCGTTCTGCCGTTTCTCAGCAAACATTCGCTTTTTCAGAAATGCCAGTATTTCGACAGCCTTGCCGCCCGAGCTCGCGCCGGCGTAGAGATCGGCAAGTTGAAACAGTCTCGCCAGCCCGGCATTTTTCTCCTGCAGCAGTTTTTCCAGAATCCCGCGAGCACGATCCAGCTGCCCGGAACGCATCAGCGCATCGGCAAACGTCTCCAGAAAAACAGGATCGGTTTCGCTCGCCGAAAATGGCTCCAGCAGTTTCGCTGCTTCAGCTGAGTCGCCTTTGCGCAAGCGCGCTGCCGCATACAGCAAAGCCACGCTGCGTTCTTGCGGCGCCAGGCTGTGCGCCCGCGCTAGAAGTTTGAGCGAATCGTCCGCGGCACCACTAGCCGAAGCGAGTTGCCCCGCCCGCAGCAGCGCCCGCGCCGCCAGCAGGTTGCGACCGCTCTTTTCCGCCACATCGGCCAGCTTGATCTGCCGCGGAAGATTGTCCGGCTCCAGCTGGGCGATGCGCTCCCAGCAGAACAGCGCATCCTCTTGCCGCCCGGCCGCCGTAAAAAGCTCCGCCGCCTTTGCATATTGTTCACTGGCTTCCTCGGTGCGGTTCTGTCTTTGTTGCAAAAACGCGTAGCGCGCGATGCGCTCCGGCGCCTGTTGCGTCCCGGCGTGCTTCAGAAACCGGTTATAGATGGCCAGCGCCTTGGTTTCGTCCTTGGGATCCACCAGCAAATCAAAAAACATTCCGTAGTAAACGGCCGCACGGTCGGGCTGCTCGCGGCGGGCGTAGAGATCGCCGAGGGCCTGCGTGGCCTCCAAATGCGACGGCGCTTCTTCGAGTACCGATAGGTACGCTTCGATCGCGTCCTCTACGCGGTTCTTCTCAAGAAACTTCTTGGCGCGATCCAGGTGTTTGTTGACGTCTGCCATTCCTGCGGTTTGCCTTTGCGGAGCCTGAGGTGCAGCCGTAGCGCGGGCGGAGCGCTGGCTTCGCTGGTAAAACTATATAACGCGGAAAAAAAGTGGGCAAAAACTCCGCCGCAACCGATGCGGAATCATACACGCCCAAACAAACTCCTTCACGGCACCCCATAGCGCCGGAGGGCCTCCAGCTTGCGCGCCGCCGATCCATTGCGAAGCGCCTTTTCCGCCAATTCCGCTCCTTCACGAAAATTCCCCGCAACGCCCGCCACAACGAGTGCCGCTGAAGCATTGACGACCACAATATCGTGCCGCGCGGCGTCCTCAGTGCTTTTGCCAGCCCCGCTCAACAAAGCGCGGATGAGAGCGGCATTCTCGGCCAGTCCACCGCCTTGAATCGGCGCCATTGGCGCCATTGTTTTGCCGAACACCTCCGGCGTCACACGGAACTTCCGAATCGAGCCTGCTCGGACTTCCGCCACGATCGTCGGTCCAGCTAGCGAAATCTCGTCCAGCTTGCCCGCTCCGTGGACCACAAAGGCATATTCCGTCCCCAGCTCCACCAGCGCTTCGGCCACTACATCCACAACGTCCGGCGAAAACACGCCCAGCACCTGAGCTTGGGCACGCGCTGGATTGGTGAGCGGTCCGAGCAGATTAAACACGGTTCTTGTGCCGATCTGCTTCCGCGCGGGCGTCGCATGGCGCGTCGCGGTATGCGCGGCTTGTGCAAATAGAAAACCGATGCCAATCTCGCGAATCCCTTGCCCGACCTGTTCAAACGGCAGGTCGATTCTGACTCCCAGCGCTTCCAACACATCCGCGCTGCCGCATTTCGAACTGGCCGCCCGGTTGCCGTGCTTAGCAACTCGCGCTCCGGCAGCCGATGCAACAATCGCCGCGGCCGTCGAAATGTTAAACGTGCCGGAATCGTCGCCGCCCGTCCCGCAAGTGTCTACCATGTTCTCCGGCAACATCGCGCCCTCGGCAAAAACAACCGCCGCGTGCGTCCGCATCGCGCGCGCAAATCCCGCCAGTTCCTGCCCCCGATAGGGCCTCGCATTCAGTGCGGCGAGAATCTGCACGATTTCCGCCGTCGGCAGCCGGCCGGCAAGCAGCTCTTCCATCAGCTCTTCGGATTGCGCGCCCGTCAACTCACGGCCAGCGATTGCAAATTCAACCAGCCGGTGGCTCATGCGCATTCCCTGGAAAGTGTGAAAAGGCCGCTCATTCGGGGGTTTCCTTGCTCCTCTGTCGGGTTCCGAAGTAAACTTCTATGTTTTGCGAATGGAAAATTCTAACACTGGCTGGTCGTCCGACAGCCGAGCACTAACGGGTCACTGATGAAGATTCATGAGTACCAAGCCAAAGCTATTCTGGCACGCTATGGCGTCACCACTCCTCGCGGCGAAGTGGCCTTCAGCAAGGACGAAGCCCGCGAAGGCGCCCACCGGCTGAAGTCTCCCATCGTTGTCGCGAAGGCGCAGATTCATGCCGGCGGCCGCGGCAAAGGCGGCGGCGTCAAGCTCGCTCATTCGCCTGACGAAGCCGCGGAAATCGCTTCACGCATGCTGGGCATGAATCTGGTCACCATTCAGACCGGTGCTGGCGGCCGCATTGTGAAACGCCTTCTGATTGAAGAGGGCTTGGACATCAAGCGCGAACTTTATTTAAGCCTGCTGGTCGATCGCGAGTCCGCGCGCGTCATTTTCATGGCCAGCGCCGCAGGCGGAGTGGAAATCGAAGAAGTTGCCAAGAAAGATCCCACCGCCATTCTGAAGGAAACCATTCATCCCGCTGTCGGACTTCAGCCCTATCAGGCGCGTAAGCTCGCCTTTGGCCTTGGCCTTTCCGGCGAAGCCGCCAATCACGCCGCACCCTTCTTCCAGGCACTGTATCGCGCGTTTGTCGATACCGACGCCTCGATGCTGGAAATCAATCCCTGCGTGCTCACGGGCGATGGCCGACTGGTAGCGCTCGACGCCAAAATGACGTTTGACGATAACGGACTGTTCCGTCACACCGATCTGCGCGGCCTCCGCGATCTCGATGAAGAAGACCCTCTAGAAGTCGAAGCTTCCAAATACGGCCTCAACTACATCAAGCTCGACGGCAATGTCGCGTGCATGGTTAACGGCGCCGGCTTGGCCATGGCTACCATGGACATCATCAAGTACGCCGGCGGTTCGCCCGCAAATTTCCTCGACGTCGGCGGCGGCGCTTCCGCCGAACAAGTCAAAAACGCCTTTCGCATCTTGCTCAGTGATCCCGCCGTGAAAGCAGTCTTCATCAACATTTTCGGAGGTATTCTCCGCTGCGACGTGCTTGCAACAGGCGTGGTCGCCGCTGCCAAGGATCTGCAAGTGAAAATTCCTGTGGTCGTTCGCATGGAAGGCACCAACGTTGAGCAAGGCCAGCAAATCCTCCGCGATTCCGGCCTGAATTTCACCATCGCCAACGGAATGAAGGACGGCGCTCAAAAGGTCGTTCAACTCGCGGGAGGTGCGCGATGAGCGTCCTCGTCAACGAAAAAACAAAACTAATCGTCCAGGGCTTCACCGGCCGCGAAGGCACTTTCCATGCGCAACAGATGATCGAGTACGGCACCAACGTAGTCGGCGGCGTAACTCCCGGCAAGGGCGGCACGAAGCATCTCGAGCGCCCTGTATTCAACACGGTCGCCGAAGCCGTCAAAGGCACCGGCGCCAACGCCTCGGTCATTTTTGTTCCGCCGCCGTACGCAGCAGACGCCATTCTCGAGGCCGCAGATGCAGAAGTTCCTCTCGTCATCTGCATTACCGAAGGCATTCCCGTCATCGACATGGTGCGCGTCACGTCTGTCGTCAATCGGGCCAAGACTCGCCTCATCGGTCCCAATTGCCCCGGCATCATTTCTCCGGGCAAATGCAAAATCGGCATCATGCCCGGCCGCATTCACAAGCAAGGCCAGGTCGGCGTGGTCAGCCGCAGCGGCACTCTTACTTACGAAGCCGTGGACCAGCTCACCCGCCTCGGCATCGGCCAATCCACCTGCATCGGCATCGGGGGCGACCCCATCATCGGCACGTCATTTCTGGACGCGATCAAACTTTTCAATGACGACCCGGACACCCATGCCGTAATCCTTATCGGTGAAATCGGCGGCAACGCCGAAGAAACCGCCGCCGAATGGATCAAGGCCAACATGAAAAAGCCGGTGGTCGGCTTTATCGCTGGCCAAACCGCTCCCCCCGGCCGCCGCATGGGCCATGCCGGGGCCATCATCTCCGGCGGTCAGGGCACCGCCAAAGACAAGTACGCCGCGATGGACGCCGCCGGTATCCGTACCGTGGAAACGCCGGCCGACCTTGGCAGCACCATGGCCTCAGCGCTAAAGGGTTAGGGTTTTAGTGTAGCGCCGGGCTTTGGCCGGCATCTCGTGTCGCAACAAACGATCAGTAATTTTCTTTCAAATCGGAGGAACTTCGTGGCATTGGAGCGGACTTTTGCAATCATCAAGCCGGACGCCGTTTCCCGCGGCCTGCAAGGCGAAATCTTGTCTCGCATCAACAAGGCAGGCTTTCAAATCATCGCCATCAAGTCGATGCGGCTCACAAAACAGGAGGCCGGCGGCTTCTACGCTGTGCACAGAGAGCGGCCGTTCTTCGGCGAACTAACCGACTTCATGTCCTCCGGCAAGATTTTCGCCATGGTCCTCGAAGCCGACGGCGCCATCCTCAAATGGCGAGACACTATGGGTGCCACCGATCCTAAGAAAGCCGCGCCCGGCACCATCCGCCACGACCTCGGCACCAGCATCGGCAACAATGTCACCCATGGCTCCGATGCTCCTGAAACCGCCGCTTTCGAAATAGGCTACTTTTTCTCAGATCTCGAGCTCATTTAGCTTCTAGCAAGAGAGTCTTCCATGAGCGAAACCGCCCGGGAATGTTTTCTCGTCCCGTCAGTGACACCTTTGTCCTCCCAGGCTATACTCCTGCCATTATGAAAGGCTCGCCCAAAGTCATCGTAGAACTCAACAAAGCTCTGCGCGAAGAGCTGACTGCGATCAACCAGTATTTCCTGCACGCAGAAATGTGCGAAAACTGGGGCTACGATCGCCTCTCCGAATACATCAAGAAACAGTCTATCGGCGAAATGAAGCATGCTGAAGCGCTGATCGAGCGCATTTTGTTCCTCGATGGCACGCCCAGCATGCTGCCCTTGGAGCTGACAGTCGGCAAAAATGTCCAGGAAATGATCCAGAGCGACCTCGACCTCGAGCTCTCCGCCGTCAAGGCCTACAACGCCGCCATCCAGATCGCCGTCCAGGAAAAAGACAACGGCTCGCGCGACCTGCTCGTGGTCCTTCTCAAGGACGAGGAAGATCACGTGGATTGGCTCGAGGCGCAAATGCACCAAATCAAAGAACTCGGCTACGAGCGCTACCTGACCATGCAAATGGGTGAATTTGAAGAGGAAGAGTAGGCTGGGCCCGACCAGTACAGGAAGTTCTCTCTAGCCGCTAACGATTCCGCATCCCTCCGCGTCCCATCGAGTGTAAGCTTTCTAATACCGCCAGCCGGAGGTGTCCCATGCTCCGTCGCGATTTTCTCCATCGTTCTTCCCGCGTAGCCGCAGGCGCGGTCCTAGCCTCTCATGCGCTCGGCTGCGGACGGTCCGCCGCTATCCCGCCGCTCACCCAAAAATTCTCCGCCTCCGATAGCGTCACTCTTGGCAACACCGGCATCCAGACCTCCCGTCTCGCCATGGGCACAGGTACCGTCGGTGTCGGCAAGCACTCTCATCAAACCGCACTAGGCCTGGACGGCCTGTCGCGCCTTCTATTGAACGGCTATCACGAGAACGGACTTCATTTCTTCGACGCAGCCGATTCTTATGGCAGCCATCCCCACGTCGCACAAGCGCTCAAGCGCCTTGATCGCAGCAAAGTCACCGTTTTGACCAAATCCTGGGCGCGCGATCCCAACGAAATGCGCGCCGACCTCGACCGCTTTCGCCGTGAACTCGGCACCGAACAACTCGACATCGTCCTCATGCACTGCCTCACCGAAGGCGACTGGACCACACGCTATCGCCCTGTCATGGACGTCCTCGAGGATGCCAAGCAGAAAAAAATCATCCGCGCCCACGGCTGTTCCTGCCACTCCATCGAAGCTCTTCGCGCTGCGGCAAAATCGCCCTGGGTCGAAGTCGATCTCGCGCGCGTCAATCCTGTCGGCGCTCACATGGACGCCGATCCCGACACCGTCGTCAGCTTGCTCCGCGAAATGAAAGCCGCCGGTAAGGCCGTCATAGGCATGAAAATCCTCGGACAAGGCGCGCTGCGCGATCGTCAAGATGAAGCCTTGCGTTTCGCTCTCGGCCTCAACGTACTCGACGCTTTCACCATCGGCGCAGAATCCATCGCCGAACAAAACGACCTCACACGCCGCATCGCCGCGGCTTAATTGCGCGCGCGTCAATATCCGCTTCATGTCGATGCTGAATATCTTGTGGCATCAGCGCGCCGTTCTGTTCTCGCTTTTCCGGGTCAGCCAGACGGCTGGGCCGGTCGGAACTGATTGTAGTGGGGTGAGCGCAATCATGATTTCTAGCGGCTAAAATGCGGCATTGCGCGAAACGGAAAGGGCGCAGAGGTTAGCATCGATGCGTGCTATCGAGCAGCGTCGGCTCGCTGGGCTGGACTTGGGGCTTGCTACTCGTGCCTTCCCGACGTACCGACGGCAGAAGCACGTAGAATCGGGGTTGCGGCGCCCAGGCTGCCGCGGAGCACCTCCAATTTCTCGAAATGAACCTGGATTTCCACGCCTCAACTGGCCGCTGCTTTCTCCAACTGCTGCATAAGCTGGTCCACCCACTCCAGATGCTCCGGCTTCATCAACACCGATCGCAGGCATGTCACCATGGTCTGGTCGTCCTCCGGCTTCAGGCTCCTCCAGAACTTCACTGGCAACTCAGCGAGTGCAAGGTGCAAGCCCTCGCGCGCGGCCGCCTCAAACACTCTGCGAGACTTCGCGGAGATCTCCGCCAGCGAATCGCCGCGCGGCACCAGGCACAAAATATCGAGCTCTGGCTCAAATGCCGCCACGAATTCCCCACCGCCTTGCAACCCACGCCAGAATTTCAGCGCTGCCTCTCTCCCTGCCTCCAGCCCGCGCGCGAATTCGCCGCCGCGTTCCAGCGGCAACAGCTTTTGTGTTGCCCATAACGCAGCCGCCGCGGCTCCCGGCCGCGAACACTCCAGGCTGATCTCGCCCAGGTGCAGCTCCGCTGAGCTGAAATACGTGTAGGGCGAATCGTGTTTGTACAACGTGCCTGCGCCCGGGTCCTGGAACAACACGCACCCGCACCCATACGGCTGCAAGCCGTGTTTGTGCGGATCAATCACAATCGAATCCGCTTCGCCAATTCGTGCAAAGCTTCTCGCAGCATGTTCCGCCAGATTGGACGCCAGCACAAAATATCCGCCGTACGCCGCATCCACATGCACACGGAATCCGTACTTCTCGCGTAACCGCAAAATTTCCTCCAACGGATCGACCGAACCGGTTGCCGTTGTTCCCAACGTCGCTACCACCGTGCCGACACCGCCGCGCGCCAGACGCTTTTTCAGCGCATCAATATCCATGCGTCCACGGTCATCGCATTCTACCTTCTCAAATGGTAATTGCAGCACGCCGGAGATTCTTCCGTGCGTATAGTGCGCCTGCTCGCTCGCCAGGAGCGTCTTTCCCGGATGTAGTCGCCCGGCCACCCACAATGCCTCCAGATTAGCCATCGTTCCGCCGCCGCACAGGTGGCCGAGGAATTTTTTCCAGCCGAACATCGCCGCAATTTCGCCGACCGCTTCTTTTTCCAGCGCCGACGTCGCGCGCCCGCCATCCAGCGCATGATTGTTCGGATTGATGTACAACGCCAGGGAGTACGACAGCCGCGCCACTGGATGCGGCGGCTTCAGCATCTGCCCCGCGTACAAGGGATGGAAATACGGATAGTTGTCCCGCAGTTTTTCCGCGAGTGTAAGGAGCACTTCTTCCATTCGCGCGGCATCTGCGTAGTCGGGATTGTGTTTCGGGAGTTGCGAAAAACCCATATCCAGCTTTTCCAGCGCGCGAGCAAGAATTTCAAGCGAATCGCGATCAAGAGCCATAGGCTGCCGATTCTACTGGAGAATCCACGGCAGGCGAAAATCCTGAACTCCTGGGAACGCCGACCTCCCGATCGGCGCGTTTTGGTGGATCGCCTACTGGAGAACTTTGTCGAGTTGGCCAGCGGTCTTCAGCAAATCCAGTTGCGCCTGCTGCCGCTGGAACGTCGCGTCCAGCAGCGCCATCCACTTTTCGTTTTCATCGAGCCGCGCCTTTTCCACATCCCGTAAGCTGACTTTGCCTTCCTCAAAACGCGCCTGCAGCTGCTGCAAATCCTGCTGCGCCAATTGCAGCTCCAGCCGCGCAACCTCCTTGCCCGCATCTGTTTCGCGCACGCGCCGGGTTTTTCTCCGGACATCAGTACTTACCTGGTTCTGCTTGTTCGCCAGAGCCGCTTTCGACGCTTCCAGATTGGTTTTCGCCAGT
>DASSYL010000163.1:0-5102 GCA_035703315.1 Candidatus Acidiferrum sp.
CCTATATAAGGATCGTTCTGTCCCAGGTGCCGCCGCGGTTCGTCCAGCTGCGCCCGCGTCAACCCGCTCATCCACACGCAAGGCATCTGCGCCTGCGCCAGCTCCTCCAAAAACCGGTCGAACCGGTGCAACACCTTCCCGCGTGGCGAAAAAAACGCATCAACATCAACGTAGATTGTTTGTGTTCGGCGCAGCATCGCCACCAAGTATAACCACGCGGCTCCTCGGGACACTCAACAACTGCTCACTCTAGATTACTTTCCCACCTTCCGCTTGCCGGGCGGTTCCACGGATCAATTTTCTCTAAATTTTTTGTTTGACACGCGGTTAAGCCCGCTGTATACACACTGCAAAAGTAAACGCCTGTGGTGGGCGTCGATTCAATGTGCGGACGATACAAGCGTCGAACTTCAGTTCACGTTGAAGCTCCTGGTACGGTGCGGCCGCGCTCCGTATGTCCGCCGACTTGGAGGCATCGATGCGTCGTCTGGCAAGTGGTCGTGGGGGCAGTCTTTCCCTAGGAGTATGGCAGTTTTCGCACTCTACTCCGCGAGTGTTCTTGTTCGCTGCTTTTCTGGCACTAGCCGTTTTTCTGGTACCACATTCTCTTCTCGCGCAAACCGCGAGTACCGGCACGGTGGAGGGCGTCGTTACGGATCCCAGCGCCGCAGCCGTGGTCGGGGCTAGCGTAACCTTGACCGACGCCGGCACCGGCGCCTCTCGCTCCGCTACTACCAACGATTCCGGTCGCTATTTCTTCGCGAACGTTGTACCCGGCAAGTACACCGTCGCCATAAATAAAAGCGGCTTCCGCGTCCTCAAGTTCACGGATCAAATCGTCAACGTTAGCACCAACGTCACTCTCAACGCGGCGCTGGAGCTTGGCCCGGCGACCGAAACCGTAGAAGTCACTGCCACCGGCGTCGACCTCCAGACTCTCAATGCTACCGTCGGCAACACGGTTAGCGGCGATGCGCTTCAGAACATGCCATCCATCAATCGAGACGTCACTACTTTCGTCACCCTGCAGCCGGGCGTCTCGCCGGACGGCAGCGTCGCTGGCGCCGTCGTCGACCAGAGCTCCTTTATGCTGGACGGCGGACAGAACACCAACGACATGGACGGCAGCATGCAGGTTTACACGCCCAGCTTCGCCGGCGACCCCAGCGGAGGCGTCGTGAGTAACGCCATTGGCGGCAGTCCTACTGGCGTCATGCCCACGCCCATCGACAGCGTCGAAGAATTCAAGGTCAATACCGCCAACCAGACCGCCGACTTCAACAGCTCCGCGGGCGCGCAGGTGCAGATCATTACCAAGCGCGGCACCAACTCCTGGCACGGTAGTGCTTACGAGTATTACCTCGATAACGGACTCAATGCCAACACCTTCGACAATAACGCCACCGGCACTCCGCTGCCCAGCTACCATTACAACCGCTTCGGCGCCTCCGGCGGCGGGCCAATCATCAATAAAGAATTTCTCGGCGGTAAAACGTATTTCTTCGCAAACTACGAAGGCTTCCGCTGGAACAACTCCAGCACTTTTGAAATGGCCGTTCCCAGCGAAAACATGCGCAACGGCATTCTCACTTTCAATGGCGCGAACTACAACCTCGCCACCGGCAATAACTGCGGTCCCGGCGGAGGCGCCGCATGCGATCCCCGTGGCATCGGAATCAATCCTCTTGTCCAGCAGATGTGGAATACTTACGAACCCGTCGGTAACGATCCCAGTTGCGGCGCATTGATTGGCTCAAAGTGCGACGGTGTCAACGAAATCGGCTATAAGGCCAACGTCTCCGTTCCCCAGACTTCCAATTTCGGTGTCGCCCGTCTCGACCATGATTTTGGTTCCAAATGGCATTTCAACAGCAGCTACCGCTATTACAAGGTGGTCATCGCTACCACCAGCCAGGTAGATATCGGCGGATTCTTCCCCGGCGACACCCTCGGCACTCCCGCTGCTCTTTCTACCCGTCCACAGCAGCCGTGGTATTACGTTGCTGGCCTGACCACCAACATCACCTCTCATACCACCAACGACTTCCACTTCAGCTACCTGCGCAACTACTGGTCCTGGTCCAACCCTGGCGGCGTTACTCAATTCTCGCAACTGGGCGGCGCACTCGAACCTTTCGGTGAGTCGGCCACCTCGGTTCTTGCGCCTTACAACGTGAACACCCAAAGCGTCCGCACCCGTTTCTGGGATGGCCATGACTATTTCCTTCGCGACGACGTCACCATGCTCAAGGGCAACCACCTCCTGACATTCGGGGGTGCCTACCAGCGCAACTGGGACTGGCACCAGCGCTCGGACAACGGCGGAGGCATCAACTATCAGCCGACCTATCAGCTTGGTGACTCCTCCGGCGGCGGCCTCGTGGATTTTTCTTCAACGCTTCCGGCAGGCGTGAGTGCCTCCACCTGGGCTCGTGACTCAGCCGCTGTCCTCGGCGTCGTCACGGATTCGCAGATCGCCTACACCCGTTCTGGCCCTAATCTCAACCTCAACCCCCCGCTCACCCACGCGTTCGATCAGAGCACCATCCCGTATTACAACGTCTACTTCAGCGACTCCTGGCACATGAAGCCATCCTTCACCTTGACCTACGGTCTCGGCTGGACCTTGGAAATGCCTCCCACCGAAGCGCAGGGCAAGCAAATCGAACTCGTCGACTCCAGCGGTCAGCAGCTGGATACCATGGCCTACATCAAGCAACGTGAAGCGGCTGCCTTACAGGGCCAAGTGTATAACCCAACGGTGGGTTTCGCCCTCGTCGGCAACACCGGTTCCGGTCAGAAATATCCCTACGATCCCTACTATGGCTCATTCAGCCCCCGCATTGCGGCGGCCTGGAATCCCAACGTCACCGACGGGTTCATGGGTGAGCTGTTCGGCGGCAACAAGACCGTCGTTCGTGGTGGCTACAGCCGCGTCTACGGCCGCCTTAATGGCGTGGACCTTGTCCTCGTTCCGCTCCTCGGCACCGGCCTCATCCAGGCCGTCCAGTGCCGCCAGAACTTCATGCCGGTCGGCGGTAACGCTCCACTTTGCGGACCGAACAACCCGACCGTCGCCAACGCCTTCCGCGTCGGCGTGGACGGCAACAATGCTCCCATTCCTGCTGCAACGGCCACCCTTCCTCAGCCCACCTTCCCCGGCATCAACTCGGTTGCGGCGGGAGCAGGTGAAGCTTTGGATCCTCATTTCCGGCCGAACGTGGTGGACTCGTTCGACTTCACCATTCAGCGCCAGCTCTCCAATAAGTTCCTCTTGGAACTTGGCTACATCGGCCGCCGCATCACTCACGAATATCAGCCCATCAACATCAACGCCGTCCCCTACATGATGACTCTGGGTGGTCAGTCTTTCGCCAAGGCCTACGCCGCCATCGAAACAGCCATGGGATGTGCCACGTCCTTTGCGGCCTGCGGCGCGGCTACTCCTGGCACCACCGTTGTCACTCCCCAGCCTTTCTTTGAGGCTGCCATGAACCCGGCCTACTGCGCAGGCTTCAGCAGTTGCACGGCTGCGGTTCTTGCTAACGAGTTCAGCAATTTCCAGTCCCAAAGCGTCTGGACTTTGTGGAGTGACCTCGACAACGGTGGCTTCAGCTTTCCCCGTAGCATGCTAAACACACCGATACCCGGCTCCGCGCCATGCCCCGGGGCGGCTCCAACCGATCCGCCGTGCGGTGTTCAGGGCCAAATGACTTCCGGAGTTGGCGTCAACGCCAGCGTCGGACACGGCAACTACAACGGTGCCTTTGTCACCCTCAAGATGAACAATTGGCATGGCATCACGCTTCAGGAAAACTTTACCTGGAGTAAGGCACTGGGCACTGGCGCCCTCGTCCAGGCTACCAGCGAATACACCGTCAATGATCCCTTCAACTTGAACAACGGCTACGGATTGCAGAATTTCGATCGCAAGTTCGTCTTCAACACCTACGCGCTGATCGAAGAGCCGTGGTTCAAACACCAGCAGGGTTTCGTCGGCCGCGTTTTGGGCGGTTGGTCCATCTCGCCGATTCTGGCCATCGGCAGCGGCCAGCCACTCGGGTGCGGTACGAATCAGGGCGACGAATCAGCGGGCCAAGGCTTCGGTTCGGGCGATAGCGCGAACTTTTTCACCAACGAAAACTGCATCCTCACGAAGGCGGCGTCGGGCGGTTCGGCCTCTCTGCACCGCACGGCGGATACGGCAGCCACGGGCCAGTTCAACATTTTTGCTGATCCGGATGGTCTGCTTGCCACTCTTCGTCCCGCGATTCTCGGTCTCGACAACAACAGCGGAGGTCTCGGGGTTTTCCGCGGCTTGCCCTATTGGAACGTCGATCTGCGCGTCGTGAAGGACATTCATATTACGGAGCGTACCAACCTCCAATTCCAGTATGTTGTGACTAACCTCTTTAACCACCCGGTCTTTGCCGACCCGACCTCCGGCCAGCCTGAGACCGGCTTGGGAGTTGATCCAACCGTCGGACCTGGCTCGTCCTTCGGCGTCGTAAATACCCAGGGCAACAACCCGCGCCGGATGCAGTTCGGTCTGCGCTTCACCTTCTAAACCGATACGCAGTCTCGGAACCGTCCGACGGAAGGAGAGAGCCACACGGCTCTCTCCTTTTTTTCCTCTTCGAACCTGGAATAGGTGTGTGTCTTTCGTTGAGAAGTGATATAGAAAGAACGAATTCGTTTCGCGGAGGCTTACGTGGCCAGGGGCGACAAAGAGCAAGCGTCAAATCGGGGCGCCTTCCAAAATATTTAATGTGCTGCTTGTGCGGCACTGTCCTTTCCCATCGCCGCAAGTTCTGCTAAATCCGCGTCCGCTTTCGACCAAAGCCGCCGAGCTTTATCGAATAGCTTGCTCTCTGCCGCGGTGTCTTTCGAATGCCCCGCGACCAGCGCCATCGCATAGTATCCGCCCGCGTAGTTCCCGTCGTGCTCGATCATGTTCTTTGCCGTGAACCCCGCCAGCCCCCAGTCGCCCGCATCGCGTTCACGTTGGGCAATCGTCTCCAGTTGAAACGTTGCGCCGCTCCATGCATCGGGCCCGGGCATGCCGAGAATCGCTTTCTGCGCATCCGCCAGCAATCTCTCCG